>NZ_JADMOU010000015.1:6910-127157 GCF_015558905.1 Bacteroides sp. D55t1_190419_B8 | reverse complement strand
ATATTTGGATTCGTTTCGAAATTCTTTCAAACTTTCGCTTGCAGAAAAGTACCTAGTGGTATTTCTGTATTCTTTTATTTTTGATTCAGAAATAAAACTCATATTAATCAAGATTTATACATATATCATATAAACTATCTGAATTCCTAATCTCTATAGACTTGTCAATATAATAATTGTAATTATCTCCATCTATAAAATTATCCCATTTCACTGTTTTAATAAATGAGGGTTCATCCGTAATATGGATTTTCGATCCATTACATTCTCTGAATTCTTTTTCTTTTATGTTGAACATATTATTTTTCAAAATTTTGAAAAGTTGTTTTGTATGGTGTGTTACGCTATTACAATTAGGGTTTGAAGTATAATACCAATCATATGTATTAGTCTCATCTGGTAGTATAATTCCTAAAACAGCATTCATTTGTTTGGTATTTCCACTTGTTGGAACTGTTCTTAAAGAATATGATACCTCCCAAGGAATCCATTGATTTTTTTCAACTTCATTAGTTTTCATCCCCTTAGAAATTAGAACTATAGTTATGGAACTTTGAGCTATTTTCTTTTTTAGAGATGTTTCTATTGTACTATCTGCAAAATCATCTAAACTTTCCCCATCTTTTTCTCCAAGATTAATATGATCTCTCCCTATTTTTTCTTGTAAGTAATCGACATAATCTCTGACTCTAGTTCTTCTATAATTCCACTTCATTATAGAATTAACTTCCTCGTAAAAAGCATCTTGTAATTTTGCTACTTGTTCATCCTTATACTTATATGAAACAAAAACTTTTCTTCCCATATCTTTAATATTTATTTCTTATTTTAATAGCATCTTCGACTAAATTCGCAATATTATTTTTTATATCATCATAGACATATTTGCTAGAAGCATATGAAGAATCAAAAGTAGGGATATAACTTGCTAATGGATTTTTCCCTTTAGAAGATTGTTCCCCTAAAGCATTTTCTAATTTATGTATGTAAACACCACAAACAGCCTTCCCTAATTCCCAAGCTCTATTTATTTCATAATTCACCCATTTTCTTTCGCTCGTTTTTTCGCCTATTAAGACTATGAGACATGATTTATCTCTCAAATTTTCATCAATCCAATCCTTAATTACTGATTCACTTTTACTCTTTACATCTTCCCATTTATTTCCATTAACAGGTTTATCTCCTTCAATATATCCTATATTGCGGATTTGACCTGCTCGCCAATTATCATTATCAAAATGAAAACTATAAAAAACCTTTCTAATCATAGTTATTGTATTTTGTCAATTAAATATTTTTGAAACAACGACATGTATCCGTAATCTTTCACAAAACGTTCATTGGCTTTATTCTTATCAAATAAAGTTTCATAAACTATTTTTGTAGCAGCTCCTGTACTAGCAACTGGTAATATTAATGCTTTTGGATGTCTCTCTTTAAACATTTTATACTCGATCTCTATTCCATCCATCCCCCCAATGAATACAGCAGCTTCAAATGTATTTTCTGATAACATTCTTTCTCTCATTCGCTGAACACTTGAATGAATATCTCCCATGTTTTCTGTATAAATAACATTTTGGAATTTATTGTTGTCTTCGGGGTACTCATCTTTAAAAAACAGAGATTGATATAGTGTTACATGATTTTGTATCTTATTTCTTAATTCATTATCAATCATCTTTTTTTCTTCCTCTGATAATTTAATACTCCAATCTTCCCTTTTTAAATTATTTATTATAGTTCTTTCAATGACATAATATATCAATGGCGTGATTGAAGGATGTCCACCCCAAATGATTTTATGTTGAGGCAATACAATTGAAGTTAATGCTATTACAGCATCTCTTATTGCTATGATATCTGCAGTTTCATAATATTTCGGATGCCTTTCTGGCAAAGGAATACTAGCTGATAAAAATATATTTTTCATAAATTAGAATTTTAAAAACCATGAATTAAAATCTTGTTTTTTTATGGTTTTAACCTCCAAATAATTATTTAACCAATTCAAATGTTCTAACCAATAATCCCTTATAGACATTTCATCAAATATTAAATAAATAGAGTCAATTTCATTCTGTTCAATTTTCGATATTAACCTCTGAGAATTATGACAGTTAATAGATTGCGGTATTCCAATGGTTGGTATATATGCAATTCTTTTTCCATCAGACAAATCTTGTGTTATATACCTATGATATTGCAAGTTAACTTCAATTTTATTATTATATGCAGCTTGTGTGAAATCTGTAATTAAAGAATCTTGTCTTGAAGCGAGATTTCTTGCTCTAGTTTCTTCTATTAAAGTTAATATTTGGGGTAAAACACTACTTCTTAATCGTCCTTTTTTTAGATCTGCAAAAAGAGGTTTGTCAAAATCTTTACCGTTTAGTTTTTTTGAATAAGCTAAATAAGCAAAATTCTCAAAATCACAATCAGGCCAAATAAGATGAACGATTCCAATTCTTTTAATATGTGCTTTTTCCAGTTCCTTATAGCACCACTCACTGTTTAGAAATCCAGCCGTATTTAACATTAAAATAACGTCGCAATCTGTCATTCTATGCCACAATTCTTCCTGAAAGTCATCACCTTTATCTACTGAATGAGTGTCTAAGAAAACATCGAAATTATTTTGCTCTAGTAACTCATATAATTGAATCGCAACATTCGCAGACTCACTCCTTTTATACGAAATGAATATTTTTCTATTTTTTCTTAATAATTCAAATCCTTCTAGTATTATATTTGATATTTTGCCTATGTTATTGTCAAATCTCAATCCATTTCTATTACACAATACAGCAGGAATTTCCTCATAAAAATCATTCTGAAAGATAGGTAAAATAACATTCCCATCTAATTTCTGCTTTTCTAATATCTCTTCTGTGACTGCATCTAATCTATTTTTATGTCCTGAATATATGACATATGCAGGTTGTCCTCCAGAGTATTCAGAGATATTTTCTTTTGTGATTATTTTTAGTAAATCATGCACAAGTTTTAACTCATCAAATTTGCGCATTAGATCAATTTTAATCTTCTCAAACAACTCACTATTGTTTCCTAACAGAATTAGTTGATAACTATATTTCATAACATCATCATTTATGTTGTATAACAGCCTTCCAACTCTGTATAATCTCAGATTTGAAAAGGCGCAAAGTACTTTTTCACAAATATAGTAAATATTCTATAACTATTTTATTTTTCTGTTTTTTTTTGACTGAATTTTATTTATGAAATGTGATACTTTGACAGATGACGATATTATAATTTACGTTTCTTCTTCTTTCTATGTTTGGGAATTTGTTTTTCTGAATTAGATGAAAAACAAATATCTGATGAAACGATAGAAATATACAAGCTAGGTGTTTTCTTGTTTTCCTGATTGAAAGATTGACCGATATTTGCTTTTCTTTTATTAAATTGAGATTCTTGTTCTTGTAATCTAATCCGTTCAGATATACAACCGTTTTTCATTGTATTCTGATACTCAAACGATTCGGATTTTTGGCGATTGTAGCCAAAGAGCCTATCAAATCCCTGTTCTACCTGTTGGAATAGATTCACACGGTTAAAGCCACCGGTTACCGTTCCTTTCTTGGTGTTTTTGTGATTAGTAAGCGGGGATAGTTTTTTCTTATTAGATTGGTCTTTTCGGCTCACAACCAAATGGCAGTGCATATTCAGTTCATTGTTGGAACGGCTACGGTCAAAATGAATCTTACCGTAAAACTTAATATCTGCTTCGGATAGTCCTTTGTTGAAGTTATTAGCATATTCAGGAATGAATACTTCCCGAATATAGTGTTTCATCGCTTCGGCTTTCTCTTGTTCAGTGTTCCCCATTGACCGAAGCTCACTTTCCGATGGGCTGACATGGATAGCGTAAAACTTAGCATCCGTTTTTAGAAGTTGTCCGATATTGCTATCTATATCCTTAATAACCTTTGATTTGTAGATATTATCCTCTGTCAGGTCGAAAAATCCATCGGTATAGATTCCTTTCTCCATCCGCTCCAAATCCTCATGTTCCATGTAAGAGATTAATTGTCGGCTGCTTCCAGCATTATTATATGTACCGTTCGATGACGGGGCAAAGTCTATGTGCATAATTCTATGTATTTATCAGATTGATGATTTCAGCTTTCAGGGTATCTTTCCTTTTGCTATCCATCACACCACAAGCAGAAAGTTCCGAATAAAGTTGTATCAGGTGAAGCAACTTTTTATAATCCCGTTGGTGTATCTGATAAAGTGCATTAATCTGTTTGGATTGGTTGTTTATCACATCGGCATGATTACAGAACTGTTCACTTAACTTTTTGAGTACGGCTGTGTGTTTCTCTTGACTGGCTTCCAATTGAGAGAGAATAAGAGTTTCCAAAGTTTTGCCAATAGCATTGAAGCGCAAAGCAATAGAATTTGTTGCCCGTATCATGGGATTCAGTTGTTCTTCTTCATAGTGACGGATGAAGCGGATAATATCATCCTGTCTCTTATTTATTTTCGCCAGTTCCGATTTTACGGATTCAGGTGCTTCGGATGGGTTGATATGCGCCTTATCTATATACCCGAACGCCAATTTTACAACTTCGCTCTTTTTCAGTGAATAGCGTTTGCATATCTTTTCTACCAAAGTTGCCGTTTCCTTGTCTATGGAAATGGTAGTGAATATCGTTTTTCGACTGCTGTTTGGCATAGTAATTACTTTTTTATAGAAATATGAATGGATAAATACCTGATAATAAGCGTTGTAAAGAAAATGCTTATTACAGGTGTCATTACAGCGTGTTCTTGTAACACGCTAAAGCCGAAGGCTTTGCCTCGCAGAGCAAGAGGGAAGAACAGGACTTGTCCAGTTCCCTCTTGCTCGATTTAGCGAAACGGGCTGAACCGATAGGTGATGCAGTTTGTGCTAAATCGGGGTGGTGGCACAGAGAAATAGCCTGAACACAGGCTTCTTTCCTCTGCTACCTTTTGCTTTCAGGGCTGGTTTGCTAACTGATTGGCTTTTTCAAACTGTTTGTAGGTTTGAGAATCAGCATATTCACGGACGAAAGCCCGAATATCACTTGCTCTGTAGTATGTTTTCCGTCCGATGGTAAAGTAGGGAAGTTTCCCTTTTGCCCGATAGCGTTGTAGGGTTCTGAAAGATGCTTTTAGCAGAAAGGCCAAATCTTGATTATCCAATAGCTTCTCATTTTCATCCAATACGGTATCAGTATTGATTAGGGATTTTAGATCTTGCCCAATTTCGGTGAGTTTCTTTGAAAGTGTTGCCATCCACTTCTCGAAGTTTTCATTGTCTATATACATTTTGCTTCAATTTTTAGTTCAACATTATTATTATCAATCGATTGATGAAGCAAAGTTCTGCAAAACAAGGTTGTAGAAAAAGAGGAGTAGTTACCTACTCCCCGAAAAATGGTTTATAAAACACTATAAATAAGCGACTTGAATAATCATCTTTTCTAATCTTTATTTATTCTTGCGTTTACGGTCTTCTTTGGCAATAGCATTTCGCAAAGCATCTAATGTTTTAGTAAGATTGTACGTCTTCCGATTAAATATCTCATCAACCTTATCATAGATACAACCAAATTTGAGATTGAAAAGCTGCTCGAAGCCACGGGCTAGACAAGCCTCTGAAACGGGCTTTCCATCCTTTCCGGTAATCTCGCCTTGAAGAAACAGCCCAAGCACAATTTCAGCAATACCAATAATTCCCAAGTCTTTTGATTTAGGAATTACATACAGGTCTGATTTAAACTCTGCATGAATGGGTAAATTAAATTTTTCAGGATGTTTGATTTTCAGGTTTAGTAACTCTAATTCTGCTTTAATTAAGGATAATACTTTGTGAATGTATCGATTTTTAGGCGCATTTTTCCCCCTGCCCATGCTGATACAACCCCTTTAAAGGGGCTATCTCAATACGGGTGAGATTCAGTATCCGAAAAATATGAGCGTAATCTTCCGAATTACTAATTGTAACTAATTGCTTCACAAAATCTTCATAAGCATCTTGCATTTCTGTGTTAATAACTTCTTGTGAGGTGTCAGCCAGTAAGATGAAAAACCTCGTTCTTAATAAATCATTCATAGGCATAAAATTTAATTGTGAATAAATTATATATATCAAAGCGTTAGCTTTGTATGCTGAATGATTTCTTGTTTTGTTTGTAGTTCCTCTATTAATTAGAATGATTCAAGGGTTCTTCAGCCTATTGGTCGCAATTCCAGAAATGTTGAATCTCAAGTTATATTTCGAGTTTCTTGTTTCTTACAAATATAATTATCTGGCATGAGTTCTAAAATAGCGAAATGTAGCTATATGGGGAACTGCGACCTACATCAATCCTTGTTAATATCACCTTTATATAGTTCATAATTTATCTTTCTTTGTGGTAAGTAATTCATTTATCTTTCCCTCTGCAATGTATGGCAAACACTGGCGGATCTTATCGTTAGACCAATCCCACCATTTCAGCATTAGTAATTGTTGAATAAGCTCTGCGTCAAAGCGTTTTCGTATTTCTTTGGCAGGAGTGCCGCCCACAATCGTATAGGGCGGGACATCTTTAGTCACTACGGCACGTGCGGCAATAATAGCACCATCACCGATATGAACCCCCGCCATAATCACAGCTTCGTAGCCGATCCATACGTCATTGCCGATCACAATATCGCCTTTATTATCCCATGCAGTAGTAATATTTGACTTCTCCAATTCCCATTCTTCGTAGAATATGGGAAAGGTGTAGGTCGATAACGATTTCAATGTGTGGTTGGCGCAATTGAACAGGAATTTCGCGCCACAGGCGATGGAGCAGAACTTGCCAATGATTAACTTCTCTCGGTGGATGGGGTAATGATAAAGCACATTGTTCTTCTCAAATAGCAAGGGATCAGCTACAAAGTCATTGTAAATAGTATAATCGCCTACCTCTATTTGCGGATCTTTAATCACGGCATTCAGATAGACTGTTTGCTTGTCTCCGGTGCGTGGATATATTTTTGTCATCATAACTTGATTCGTTTTAATAGTGTTTACTTTTCAGATATATAATAGATTGCAGAGCCAGCAGAATCACAAACAGATATTCTGCCGTCAAGTAGAGGGATAAAGATGCTTCTATACAGAAGCTCAGCCAGTAGAGATATACTAAATACACACAGGTGGTTGTCATCTGAAACAGAAAGGTGGTTTTGGTTTTTCCCGTTCCACCGACCGCATTAAGATATACATAACCGGGTAGTGCAAACGTGTAATTCAGTAGCATCACCACGAAAGGAGCAAATGCTAATTCTATCAATAGCTCACTATCTGTATAAAAGCCCACTATCCAACGATTACAGAGCAACGCAACTACTACCAATGGGAAGCCAATAGCATAGCCTAATTTCAGAATCTTGTGACAGATCGGAAAAAGCTCGTTTTTCGCTCCGGCTCCAATAGCATTGCTCACCAATGAACCCGTAGTGACAGCAAAGGAATTGGCTATTACAAAAAAGAGAGCCGATACGCTTCGGGTGATGTTGGAAATAGCTAACTCCGTTTTCCCTAAATGTTCGATTGCCACGAAAAATAGAAACCAAGGGGCTACGCTGATAAAAGCATGGAGCATACTCCACACAGACAGATTCAGGACTTTGACGAGTAACCGTCCATCATACACGGGTTTCAATCCGTATTTGTCTTTGTCAATCTTCACTCCTGTGTAGATACAAAGTACAATTAAGGATCCCATTTCCGCTAAAGATGAAGCGATGGCTGCTCCCGAAATACCTAATCCGAGTGTGAATATTAAGAAGTAGTTCAGCGGGATATTAATCGCCACCGCAGTAATAGCTGATCCCGATAAAGCTTTTGTGTGCGTTATTCCAACGAAGAAAGCCCGGATAGCCAGAAAAGGAAATGAGAATAACAGCCCGAAGCTGCGCCAGTCCAAATAGCGGACTACCGCCTGATAAATCTCCGGTGAGGAAATTAACCGTTTCAATAGATAAGGGGAAACGGCATGAATCAATAGGCAAAGGAAGGCGGCTAATCCCGATAAAAAGAATAGCCCCTGAAAGAAAGTCTTTCCGGTTGTTTTGTAATTCTGTTCCCCCTTTCTGCGGGCAATCATAACTTGGAGTCCAATGCTAAACCCGAACCCTAGCATATAGACTGCCAGATAATAAATTCCGGCAATAGCGGATACTCCTAACTCCACCTCGCCTACGTGACCTAAAAAAAGAGCGTCCGTAATATTGATTAACTGCTCCATGAGGATGCTCATCATCACCGGAAAGTTGATGAGCCATATTTGTTTATATGTATAATTCATTGCTCGACTGCAAAATAGCACGACACGAGCAGACTGCATAATATAGTCTGCCAGCTCGTAAATTCATAAATAAAAGGATATAAAATCTCTGTGGCAAATAAAACGTTATTTGTCAAATAGCTGAATAGCTTTCTTGAAGGGGGCTATTCGCAGGAGCGTAGCTATATACAGAGTTTCATAAGAAGTGAATACTATTTGTTAGTTGATATAGCACAAATGTATGAAAAATTAAGAAATTCAACCTATCAATTCATGAATTTCTTTTATATGCAGGTGCAAATGTCCTAAATATCCCTCTATCATTTCTCTTAATGAAACCTTTGCTCCTGTAAAGTCGCACCAGTAACTATCCAGCCTATTCTTATCTACCGAGTTAATTACTTGGATGATGTGCAGATTGTAACACTTCCACAACTGGATTAAGTTAGCCCAGTCTGCATTCTGATAATCTTGCAGAGCTATCCACAAGTCATTATCCTGTGTATAATCAGGGAAGAAAAGCAGATCTTTGCTATATTGCAACCGAACCATACGTTGATGATTATTGGATGCCGAATCAATCAAATGACCGAGTATCTGCTTGATAGTGCGATTCTGTGTATTTCGCTTTTGTGTGATAATCTCTACGGGTAAACTACTTAATAATTTCTCTTCTGTTTCAATAACCTGTGCAATGCTAGCGGTTATATGTATAAAATTACTTTCTTGCATAACTTTCTAATTTTAAGTACTTCTGCAAAAGTAAGTTCTTTGCCTATCATCCACTTGTAAAAAACTGACTTTATCATAAATGGCTACGCACGAATATGCGGTTTAATAACATTCAGCCTACAATCTTCGGAAAAGAATGTAGAATACGGAGAATGGGAAGATAGATATTGGGTTGGTGAACAGCCTGAAAACTCTCTAAAGTCTTTCACTAAGTGTGAAGGATCATAAAAACCACAAGTATAAGCCAGGTCTACCAATTCCATTCCCGGATTATTTTGCAATAGGTATAATGCCCGCTGAAAACGAACTACCCGATAATATCCTTTAGGGCTCATCCCTACATAACTGGTGAATACCCGTTTGAATTGTCTATATCCCAAACAAGCACTTTCTGCAAGAGCGCTCACTTCGATTTGCGGTTGATTGATTATTTGGCAGATAGTGTGCTGTGTTCTTTGGTAATTACAATTTGCATCAACAAACCGTTGCGTGAAAAAGCGTTCAATCAACTGGATGCAGGCTTCAACGGCTGGTTCGGCAGAAATATTTCGTTTCAGGTCATTCAATTCGATGTCTTCTAAATCTTCTACATCTATATAATGGTTGTAAAGTTCACTCATGGAGCATCGCACAAATGGATTCAGCCCCAAAGGGTGGAATATAACGGCAATCATATCAATGTTGCCTTCTGAAATCAAACTCCCATACGTTGAGAATTGTCCCCTGATAAAATTCTTTGGTTGCAAACCTTTTGATTGGATATTCAGATTCTCTCCTCGATGGAAAACAAGGTGTACGCACCCCGATGGAATAGTCTGTACCATTACTGGCTCTAATACATCGGTCTTTAGTACCCAATAGTATTTAATGTATTGGGAAAGTATAGGTGACGGATATAGAATTTTGCTTTCTTTCATCTCTACTAATTTTATCAGTTGTGCGCATGGCGGTAAATATAGGGGGTAATCTCCGCACGGCAATAAAGTAAGTAGAATATTTAGATGAATGGCGTGTGTTTTGTTCCGCTATATGTCAGCGTTAAACGGTGCATCGCTCTCGTGACCGCCACATATAGCATACTCCGGTCGATCTCTGAATGATAATTTCTATCGTCTGCCTGTGGGATAATCACCTCATCAAACTCTAAACCTTTTGCCATGTGTGCAGAGGTGATAATGATGCCTTGCACAAAAGCGGAGCTTTGGTTTGAAAGAAAATGAATATCATCGGCATACTTTTTCAATTCGTCTGCTATTACTTTGGCTTGCGTTTCCGTTTTGCAAATAATCCCCAGTGATTTATAGGTGGACTTCCGGTAAACGGAAATTAAATCCAGAATACCGGATAGCTCTTCTTTCTCATTTTTATAATGTATCACTTGCGGTTTCTCTCCGTGCCGCGCCACGGGTTCAAGGTCTGTATTCGTCCGTATCTTTTGTGCAAAATCGGTTATCTCATAAGTGGAACGGTAGCTCTTGCACAGCTTCATGACCTCTCCCGTGACCAGTGCTTTTTGAATCATATCCGCATTGGACGAGCCATAAGGATTTACCGACTGGCTGGCATCGCCTAAAACAGTTCTTCGGCACGGGTATAACTTTTGTATCACCTTGTACTGAATAGGAGAATAATCTTGCATTTCATACACCAGCAGATGCTTGACGCTGTTTTTCGTGCCACCTTCCAAAGCGATATACAGGTATGTTAATGGGGCTAAATCCGAATATTCAAGCGTGCGGTTCTTCCGCATTTTAAACATTTCCGGTTTACCCGTCCATGCGAAGAAATCTTTATAGACTTGCAGGTCGTTGTTTCCGGCAAACATTCGTTTTATCTCTTTCTTCAGGAAGTTTCTTGCAGCAGTAGTCACCGTAAAAGCATATTGTACTTTCATCATGTCGAGAATATAATCCGTCATTGCCTCGAACCGCTGGCGCATGGGGTAGCGGTTGAAACGGTGGAATTGCTCTTCGACGAATTCAGCCGGAACGGTGATGTGTTTCGTCAGCTTCACATCTTCCGCCTGGAAGTAGTGGTTTTCGATGTGCAGAATAAAACGATCCAGACTGGCGATGAAGTCGAAAGATGATTTATATTCGATTCGCTCGATAAAGTCCGGTGTTGGTTTTGTCAGCAATTCATTCACTTGCTCAAAGAAGCTCAGGTATTTGTATTTGTGATTCAGCACTTCGGAAAGTATCTGTTCCATGCTGGTTTCGGGTACGGTTTCTTCTCCGAGTTCGGGAAGGACGTTAGAAATATAATCAGCAAAGACTTTATTCGGGGAAATAATCAAGATATCCTGTGAAGAAATGTTACTCTTAAAAGCATAAAGCAAATAAGCTATGCGATGCAAAGCAATAGAGGTTTTACCCGAACCTGCCACTCCCTGAATGATGAGGGTGCGTGCTTCCTCATTACGAATAATCCGGTTTTGCTCCCGTTGAATGGTCGCAACGATGTTCTTCATTTTATCATCCGCATTAGCACTTAGTTCCTTTTGTAGAATATCATCGTGGACGGTCAGCGCACTTTCAATCATAAATTCCATCTTTCCGGTCCGGATTCGATATTGGCGTTTCAGGGAAATATCTCCGTTAATCTCTCCCGATGGTGATTGATAAGATGCTTCACCCAGTTCGTAATCATAGAACATACTTGAAATAGGCGCCCGCCAATCATAAATCAGGGTTGTCTTGCTTTCAGAATCATAGAAAGTATGGATGCCTATATAGATAGGTATCGCCTTACTGCTTCTTTCCCGAAAGTCAATTCGTCCGAAGTAGGGGATGGCTAGTATTTTAGTTAGTCGCTTGCGCTTATCTATTACGCTTTCGCCTATGGCAAAGTGATTTAGAATACTTTCACGCATCGAACGTATCTCGTGCGGATCAATATCTTTATTGCTCCAAAGGTAGTCTTTATACTCTGCCAATGTATCAATATGGTCTTTTACGGATGCATCGGTACTACCGATAGTCCTCCTTAAGAGAGTTATTATCTGCTCCAAATAGACTCTTTCTTGCTTCTCTGTTTGATTGAATACCATAGTAGTTTACTGCTAAATGATGAAAATAGATTCAAAAACGGTGCGCAAAATTACGGCAATCCATCGGGATAGGAAATGGCTATTTATAGCTATATCCCAATAAGTTTTATATCTTTGCACGCTCAAAATGAATGATATGGATATTCTTGAACTTGCCCTACATAATCAGCAAACCGCTTGGAAGATACTGGAACATACCGGTATTATTCCGGCATGGGAACGTATTGGGGCAACCGTTCATTTGGTAGGCTCGCTTAAATCTGGTCTGCTGGCAAAGAGCAAAGATATAGACCTGCATATCTATACTGATACGCTGGATATTGCAGCCAGCTTTTCTGTGATGCAGGAACTTGCCGAACGGATCTCTTTAAAGGAAGTCCAATATAAGAATTTGATTCAGACAGAAGAAGAGTGCATCGAATGGCACGCTACTTATGAAGACGAGGATATGAATACATGGAAGTTCGACATGATTCATATCCGAAAAGGTTCAAAATATGATGGTGTGGTAGAAAAAGTAACTGCTGCCATTATGAACCGTCTTACCCCTGAAATAAAGAAGACAATCCTTCAAATTAAATTCGATGTGCCTGATGGCGTAATGATATCGGGCATAGAAATATACCATGCTGTTTTTACAGGCGGCGTTCGTAGTTATGAAGAACTTGAACAGTATCGCAAAACCAATCCATTGACGAACAGTTTGGATTGGATGCCGTAATGTTAATTATTAGAAATGAAAAAGATTAGAATAACCGCTGTAAGAAAGGTGCAGCATAGCGATTTATCTGCTGTATACGAAAATCCTATTGAACACACTTGTGATATTGAGCAAGGTACAATCTTTATTTCAGTCGATGGGCAGCGACCGGATGGACTGTGTGAAAGCGCATGGGATTCAATGAGTTATTTTGTTACTGAGTTAGCCAATGGGGGTGGTAACTTTTATGATGGTTGGATGAGGAATCCGCACTCAGCAATGATTTCATGTAACGATGGTTTTCGTCCTGTTAGTTTTTATATTGAAGTGATTGAATAATGATGTAAATCAAGGCAAAGACAGCCTTTGGTTAATAGAGGATGCCGAAACTTTCTGCCCGGTTGATGGCTTCGATTACATTATCTACCTGTAGCTTTGCCAATATATTCTTCCGGTGATTGTTTACCGTGTAGATGCTAAGGTTCAGCTTAGAAGCAATTTCCTTGCTCAAAAATCCTTGTCGGATTAGGATCAGTATCTCTTTCTCCCGTTTGGTTAGTTGTTGGTCTGCCGGAACTATTGCCGATGCAAGTATTTCGCCCGTTTTCCGATTGATAACCGTCCGCTTGATTCGCTCCGTAGGCGTTTGATCGGGTGAAAGATCCATCACCCCCATAATCATCCATGCCTTTCCGTTCTTATCCTTCTGAATGACTTGATGACGACTGATTACATTTACATATTCCTGCCGGGCATTCAGCATACGAATTTGGAATATCTGCTGATAATCATTTCTTTGTTCCTGCGGAAGAGAGTAGATAAATTGCCCGTGCTCAAGCTGGTGTTCGATGATTTGCGCCCGGTCGTCTGGGTGAATCCGTTCCTCCAACAAATCCCCCTGTTTTCGGATTGTCTTTATCCACGTAGGGTTATATCCGAATATGTTAGCGAAATTGTCGGATGCAAAATCATACCTCTCTTTGAAAACATCCACCGTGAAGATACAACTTTGGCTCATTTGTGAGAATGCCTGTATGGATGCTCTGCGTTCATTCCACAAATCATAGTCCACATCAAGACTGCTAATCTGCTGTCTTGCCCATAATTCTTCGGGGGTTATCTTATTGGTAGTCATGCGGCAAAGATAAGAGATAAATCTTTTCGTATCTCTATTTTCATTTAACTTTCTATGTAAATGCGCTCAAAAAACGAATATCTCATTAGTCTATTCCAAATGAATTGAGCCAGAGGTAGACAGGATATACCACTTTCAGACAGTTTTGAAAACGGCTCTTGATTCTTCTTTTATTTGCCGATGTAAATAGAATCAATACGTTTTATAAACCATTAAAAATTAAAAGTATGGAAGTAGTAACCATTGAAAAGAGAACTTTTTCGTATGTCTGCGAACGGTTCACCGAGTTTGCCAAACGGGTAGAAAGTTTGTGCAGCACTCATACCCAGAAAGTAGAAAACTGGCTGGATAGTCAGGAAGTATGCCTGTTGTTAGGCTTTAGCAAACGAACGCTGCAATATTACCGAAGTAGTGGACGGCTGGCTTATTCCCAAATTGGGAGTAAAATTTATTATAAGTCTTCCGATATTGAAAGAATTATTATAGACAGTGAAATACAAAATCAATCACCCAAACAAATTACCCCTTATGAAAAGAACTAAAGAAGATTATCCGTCCTTCAACCTGTTTTCCATTGTCGGCACATGGGAAAGCATTAATCTAAATCCTACGGTTATTATCTACCGTAATGATAAAGAGTATCTTCTTTCTATTATATATGTATCGGAAACCACTAAACAAGCTTCTCCCGCTACTTATGAGATACAGCAAGATGGTAGCCAGTATTTTATTACCGCTGCATCCAAACGGCTCTATATAGATTATGATCCGGGAAAAGATGTACTTAGCGTTTCATCGCTGGGTGACTATCTGCGCAACTAACCAGCTATCTAGCAATCTTGAAATCAATATTTCAATAAAACAATCTTTCAAACATGGAATTAATAAATAAAGATACACCACAAGTCAAAGAGTTTATTTCTTCGCTCGATTCAATGCTGAACGGTATTGAATCCATTGTAAAGCATTACAAGCCCCACCTGAACGGGGAACGCTTTCTTTCTAACAATGAAGTTTCCAAGAAACTGAATGTCAGTCTGCGAACCCTGCAAGAGTGGCGAGATACAGGGCTAATCCCCTTTATCCAGATAAAAGGTAAAATCATCTATCGGCAAAGTGATATTGATAAACTGCTCCAAAAGCACTACTTTGAAAGCTGGAAAGAATAACTATCTAAAAAAGTATGATTTCCACTATCTTAAAAGGAAATCTCTTTTATTAAAGTGGAAATTATACCTTTGCATCCCAAACAGTTGAAGTTATGAAGTTTGTAATAGAATCCGGTACACCTGCCGACATTGACGAATTAGAAAAGTTGTATGATGATCTGAATGATTATTTATCAGCTACTACCAATTATCCCGGATGGATAAAAGGCATTTATCCTATCCGAGAAGATGCAGTTACTGGCATAGAAAATAATACTCTTTTTGTTGTCAGGCATGACGGAAAGATAGCTGGCTCTATTATCTTAGACCATCATCCCGATGAAGCCTATAATAATGTAAAGTGGAAAATAGAAGCTGACTACAGCCGTATTTTTGTAATACGCACTTTTGTGGTGCATCCCTCATTCTTGAAAATGGGTATTGGTCGTGCTTTGATGGACTATTCGTCCGAACTAGCTCAACAATCAGGCATAAAATCTATCCGTTTGGATGTGTATGAGAATAACCTTCCGGCAATCTCCCTCTATGAAAAATGTGGTTTTGAATACATTGATACCGTAGATTTAGGCTTTGGCAGTTATGGGCTGGATTGGTTCAAACTGTATGAGAAACTTGTTTAAACTCTATTCAAGTGAAAGACGTTTTCCTCATGCCAGCCCCGAAAATATTGTTTTTCGGAATTTAATTTGAATCATTGACTTTTCCAGTGAAGTATTTAGTCTGTGCAAGTCTTTAGATGAAAATACGCTCGAAATGTAATGAGAGGAAGATTTTCATATAAACCGAAGGCTCGGACTTGAACAGGCTAAATACGGAACTTACCTTTGTCAATGCTTCATATTAAGTTTTGGAAAATTCACAATAAAGGAATAGAAAAAAGCGGTTTTTTTATTCTAAACTGCACTATTATGGTTAAAATAGGTTTTCTAACTGCACTATTTCTGTAAGTTTAAATACCATTTTCTTGTTGAGATGCTGTATTATAAGAATATCCCGTTTTATCATTGTGACAGAACGGGATATTTCTTGTTGATATACTATCAGATTAATAATATTTGATTCTTACTATATAGCCAACTCTGACAAACAGCTATTTACTTTCTGCATATCCTTTAGAATATTCTGATCCAATACCCGTGCATAGTGTTTTGTTACGCTGGTATCTGCATGACCTAACATCTTAGCTACGTTCTCCATACTTACGCCATTCGCTAGGCAAATGCTTGTGGCATAGGAGTGTCGGGCTGAATGTGTGCATAGATTTTTCTGTAATCCGCATACATCTGCAATCTCTTTCAAATAACTGTTCATGCGTTGATTGCTTAATACTGGCAATAGCTTTCCGGTACATTCTGCCACATCCTTATACTTTTCAAGAATAGAAGCAGCCACAGGCAAGACAGGAATATTACACATGATTTTTGTCTTTTGACGGTTCTTCCTTATCCAAAGTTCCCCTTTATTGTCCCTTACTAAGTGTTCAGGAGATAAATCTTTCACGTCACTGAACGCCAAACCTGTAAAAATGCAAAAGACAAAAATGTCCCGTACCTGTTCTACTCGCTTAATAGTAAACTCTTTGGCGAGAATGATTTTAATCTCGTCCATCGTCAGGAATTCAGGATCAGTTTCTTCCAGCTTGAAGCGATAGTAAGCAAACGGATCTTTCTTTATCCAGTCGTTTTCCAAAGCAATGCGGATAATCTTCTTCAAATTCTTTAATCGGGTGATAGCGGAGTTCTGCGCACAACCTTTTTCAATCTTCAAGAAAGCGTCAAACTTAGAAATGAAGTTTGCTTCCAAGTTATTCAGGGGGATATCCGATAGCTGATATTCTTTCTTAATAAATTCCTCCAAATATCGGGTAGTGGTTTCATACCGCTGTACGGTCTTACTAACAAAGTCTTTGCCGATCAACTTACGGCTTTGCTCGTTATGTTCCCTGAATACCTGCAATAGCGTTTTGTTATCTTCATCCACACCATAAAATAACTTTCTCACAAGATCAACGGTGATAACCTTGTCGGAAGTTTCCAGTTCCCTATAAATTTGATGTATGCGTGAACGTGTGATTTCTAAGTAGTGGTTCAGTTCTACCGACATACGGTCTTTACCTTTTGAATTTTCTTTTGCCTGATTCCATAAGTTTACAGGACAGCTTCTTTTGATAGAAATATCTACCATACAGCCGTTTACAGTAATTCTCATGCACACGGGTGCTTCACCGTTCTTTAATAATTTGCCTTTCTTGATGAAGAACAAAACCGAAAATGATTTTCTAGCCATTTTTACATCGTTTTTAGAGTTACAAAACTATGTATTCTCTTCCAAAGTAGTGCTACGCAAAATACTATGAATCAGTGAGAAAGATACAAATTCGTGGGACTTTTTTCGATTAAATTTTAGTCCCACGATTTATCCACCGATAATATGCTTGAAACGGCTATTTTCTGCCACCTGCCAGAAAAAAGAAATCCCCGATAATGCTTGATTATCAGGGATTTGCTTGATTTTTCTTTTGTTTTCAGTGATCCGCCTGGGGCTCGAACCCAGGACCCCAACATTAAAAGTGTTGTGCTCTACCTGCTGAGCTAGCGAATCGGTCCTTCAGTGCTTTCTTTCGAATGCGGGTGCAAAGGTAGAACATTTTTTTATAACTCCAAAAGAATTCAAACATTTTTCTTATCTTTGTGCCATTATCAACAATATATAATCATACATATGGCTGCTGACGATAAAAAAATTATCTTCTCGATGGTGGGAGTGAGCAAGGCTTTCACCCCCAATAAGAATGTGCTGAAAGACATTTACCTGTCGTTTTTCTATGGAGCGAAAATCGGTATTATCGGTTTGAACGGTTCCGGTAAATCAACGTTATTGAAGATCATCGCCGGTTTGGAGAAATCCTATCAGGGAGAAGTGGTGTTCTCTCCGGGATATTCCGTGGGTTACCTGGCACAGGAACCTTATTTAGACAACACAAAGACAGTAAAAGAAGTAGTAATGGAAGGTGTGCAACCCATTGTTGACGCACTGACAGAATACGAAGAAATCAATCAGAAGTTCGGTTTACCGGAGTACTACGAGGATCAGGATAAGATGGATGCTCTTTTTGCCCGTCAGGGCGAACTGCAAGATATCATTGATGCGACTGATGCATGGAATCTGGATAGCAAACTGGAGCGTGCGATGGATGCTCTCCGTTGTCCGCCTGAAGATCAGCCGGTAGAAAACCTGTCCGGAGGTGAACGTCGTCGGGTAGCTTTATGTCGTTTGTTGTTGCAGAAACCGGATGTGCTCTTGCTGGACGAACCTACCAACCACTTGGATGCAGAATCTATCGACTGGTTGGAACAACATCTTCAGCAATATGAAGGTACGGTTATTGCCGTGACGCACGACCGTTACTTCCTCGATCATGTAGCCGGATGGATTCTCGAACTAGACCGTGGTGAAGGTATTCCCTGGAAAGGTAACTACTCTTCCTGGCTGGAACAGAAGACAAAACGCATGGAAATGGAAGAAAAGACCGTCAGCAAACGTCGCAAAACACTGGAACGTGAGTTGGAATGGGTGCGCATGGCTCCGAAAGCCCGTCAGGCAAAGGGTAAGGCACGTCTTAACTCTTATGACAAGTTGCTGAATGAAGACGTGAAAGAGAAAGAAGAAAAACTTGAAATCTTCATTCCGAATGGTCCGCGTCTGGGTAATAAAGTCATTGAAGCGAAACAGGTGGCTAAAGCATACGGCGATAAACTGTTGTTTGACGATTTGAACTTTATGCTTCCTCCTAATGGTATTGTCGGTGTGATCGGTCCCAATGGTGCGGGAAAGACGACACTGTTCCGTCTGATTATGGGATTGGAGACAGTAGATAAAGGAGAATTTGAAGTAGGAGAGACTGTAAAGGTGGCGTATGTAGACCAGCAACACAGAGACATTGATCCGAATAAGAGTGTTTACCAGATAATTTCCGGTGGCAATGAGTTGATCCGCATGGGAGGACGTGACATCAATGCGCGTGCATACCTTTCCCGTTTCAATTTCTCCGGAGGCGATCAGGAAAAACTTTGCGGTGTACTGTCCGGTGGTGAAAGAAACCGTTTACACTTGGCGATGGCTTTGAAAGAAGAAGGCAATGTACTGTTGCTCGATGAGCCTACCAATGATATTGACGTAAACACACTGCGTGCTTTGGAAGAAGGTCTGGAAGATTTTGCCGGCTGTGCCGTAGTTATCTCGCATGACCGTTGGTTCCTCGACCGTATCTGTACACACATTCTGGCTTTTGAAGGAGACTCCAATGTATTCTACTTCGAAGGGTCTTATTCAGAATACGAAGAAAACAAAATGAAACGTTTGGGAAATGAAGAGCCGAAGCGTGTTCGTTATAGAAAGTTAATGACTGACTAGTATAAAGTAATAGATTGAAGCATTTCTAATGCTTTCTGTTTCAAAATAAAAGGCTCTGCAAATATTGTAGAGCCTTTATCATTTTATAAGGTAGTGAAACGTTTATCTCTCTTAAAAAATTGTAGTATAATCGTAATGTAGTTCTAAATATTATTAATTATATTTGTGCACAGTTTTTAAAAGCAAACAATTTATATTAACTAATCAACTACATTTATGTTAAAGAGAATGCGATCTTTCTTAGTGCTAGTAATGTTGTTTATTGCTGTCACGATGAGCGCGCAGGTTACAACAGCCACGATGAGTGGTAAAGTGACCGCACAAGATGAACCAATCATTGGAGCAACAGTCGTTGCGGTTCACGAACCATCAGGCACTCGTTATGGTACAGTGACTAACGTCAGTGGTCAATTTAATCTGCAGGGTA
Source organism: Bacteroides sp. D55t1_190419_B8 (assembly GCF_015558905.1). Lineage (NCBI taxonomy): Bacteria > Pseudomonadati > Bacteroidota > Bacteroidia > Bacteroidales > Bacteroidaceae > Bacteroides > Bacteroides sp. D55t1_190419_B8. The sequence goes on along the minus strand of NZ_JADMOU010000015.1, from coordinate 107,208 downwards.
TGCGTACCGGCGGCCCTTACAAAGTAGAAATTTCTTATGTTGGTTATCAAACAGCAATTTACAAGGGAATTAATCTTTTATTGGGAGAGAATTATGTTTTAAATGTTTCTTTAAAAGAGAGTTCAGAACTGTTGGACGAAGTAGTAGTGACTGCTTCTAAAGAGAGTAATATGAAGTCTGACAGAGCAGGTGCTGTAACTAACCTTACCAGTGCAAAAATCGCTTCCATTCCTACAGTGAGCCGCAGCATGAATGATATCATGCGTTTATCTCCACAATCCAACACAACATCTAATGGTTTTGCAGCTGGTGGTGGTAACTATCGTCAGTCATTTGTAACAGTGGATGGTGCTTCATTTAATAACGCTTTCGGTATCGGTTCTAACTTACCGGCAGGTGGGGCTCCTATTTCTTTGGATGCACTGGAACAGCTTTCTGTTTCTATCACTCCGTATGATGTCCGTCAGAGTGGTTTTACTGGTGCAGCTATCAATGCTGTTACTAAATCCGGAACAAATGAACTGACAGGTTCTGCTTATACGTTCTTAACAAACAACAATTTGATAGGTGATAGAGTAGGTGATGGTTCAATTGAACTTGAAAAATCTCATCAATATACTTATGGTGCAACTTTAGGTGGTGCTATCATTAAAAATAAGTTATTTTTCTTCGTGAATGGAGAATATGAAGATGACTTGACAGCAGGTCCCGTTGCACGTGCACGTAATAATGATGGTGAGAAATATGGGGAGAACGGTATACATCGTCCTGTTGCTTCCAAAATGGATGAAATTCGTGATTATCTGATTAATACCTATGATTATGATCCGGGAGTATATCAAGGATATAATGTAAAGGTGCCATCATATAAGTTTCTGGCGCGTGTGGATTGGAATATTAATGAGAACAATAAAGTGAACGTTCGTTTCTCTAAAACTAATAATAGATATGACGCTTCTCCATCTTCTTCTGTCAATCCGATGGATGCAACTACAATCTTTCCTGGCGATAAAAACAAAGGTATGTCATCTGGGAAAGGAGCTAGTTCTGATGAGGGTTTATATTTTAGGAATACACGTTATCGTCAGGAACAGAGATTTACATCTATTGCCGCCGAGTGGAATTCAAAATGGGGAGTGTTGAATAACACTCTGCGTGGAACCTATTCATATCAGGATGAGCCTCGTTCTTATGATGGTGGTATCTTCCCAACTACTTATATATTGGAAGATGGTGCAGTATATGCTATGTTTGGTACCGAATTATTTACTGAAGGGAATATTCGTCAAGTGAAGTCATTTACTATTACTGATGAAGCTACTTGGACATGGGGCAAACATAATTTTATGGCTGGTTTACAGTTTGAATCCAATAAAGCTGTAAATGGCTATATGCAAGGTGCAAATGGTGCATATGTTTATAGCTCATGGGATGATTTTGTAACAGGAAAGAAGCCGTTTTCATTTTTGATTACCCACTCTAATTCTGAAGACTTGTCACAGTTTACCTCTAAGATGAAACAGATGCAATACTCTGCATATGTTCAAGATCAATGGAATATCAGTGAGAATTTTAAGTTAACCGCAGGTTTACGCTTTGAATTGCCAGTGTATCCATCTTTAAAAGATAACTATAATGCCGAATATGCCAAGTTGGATTTCGGTGGTCGTAAATTCACTACGGATCAGGTACCGGGCAATTCCTTGTCTGTTTCTCCCCGTATTGGTTTCAATTGGGATATTACAGGGGAACGTAAGTATGTGTTGCGTGGAGGTACAGGCTACTTTGTAGGGCGTATGCCGTTTGTGTGGTTAGTTTCGGCTGTAGGAAATTCAGGTGTAGGGCAGACACAATATGGCTATAATATTAGTGAGAAAGGTTCTACTCCAGGTGCAGTTGCTCCTAATTTCCATACAGATGCGAAAGATATTTTGGAGGATATTTATCAAGGCAACTTTACTCCACAAGTTAGTATTCCTGGCAGTCCTACTATTATTGATAAGGATTTGAAGATGCCTGCTACTTGGAAAACGTCATTAGCTTTTGATACCAAGTTACCAGGTGATATTGATTTTACCTTAGAGGGTATTTACAATCGCGACTTTAATCCGGCTGTTATTTCCAATGCTAATATTTATGCTGATGGAACAAAAACAATTAGCAAAAATGACATACGTACTGCTTATAAGAGCTATAATGCTGGTACAGGTGCTTATTTGATTGAAAATGGTGGTTCAAAAGCATACTATCTGTCGTTAACTGCTCAATTGCATAAGAATTTCGATTTTGGTTTGGATGCTTCATTCGCTTATACTTATTCTCGCGCACGTTCTTATGGTGACGGCATTGGTGACCAAGTAACTTCTGCATATAGAACCAATACTTATGCTGTCAATGGTATTAATGACCATGAATTGGGTTATGGTACTTATGTGGCACCTCACCGTATAATTGCATCATTAGGTTATTCAAAAGCTTATGCTAAACACTTTAGGTCAAGTGTTTCATTTATTTATGAGGGCGCTCCATTAGGATATGCAGGTGGAAGCTATTCTTATTCCCGCTATTCATATACTTACACTAAAAATATAGTAGGTGATGGTGGTGCTAATAATTTGCTGTATGTTCCTGCTACTAAAGATGAATTGACATTTAAAGATGTAACCTCAAAGACTGGTGAAGTGACTTATTCAGCTGAACAGCAGAAAGAAGATTTCTGGAACTTTGTTCAACAGGACAAATATTTGAAAAAACGTTTAGGCAAATATGCAGAGCGTGGTGGTGCAGTGATGCCTTGGCATCATCAGTTGGATTTCAAATTTAATCAAGATTTCTATATGATGATAGGTGGTAAGAAGAATCTATTGCAGTTTGGTATAGATATTCAGAATCTGGCTAACCTACTAAATAAGGACTGGGGATTGTATAAGACTGTAAATTCTATTACTCCGTTAGCAGATAATGGTGATGGAACATTTACCATGCAAAAAGCTAGTGGTCAAATATTAAACTCCACATATAAGAATTATGCAAGTACAGCTTCTACTTATCGTGTGATGTTTAGTTTGCGTTATATCTTCAATTAATATACTATTATTGAAGTTCTTAATATAAAAAAGCTGTCTCGTGAAAACGAGGCAGCTTTTTTTATTATCAGTAATTGATTATATACTTAGGGACATATTACAGAATATTCATAATTATATAGTAATCCCTTATCAACTTAGTTTTTAATATAACAGGTTAAAGCAGGAAGATAAATTATAACTTCACCCTCATCACCACCGGATTATGATCGCTATAATTAAGATCCGGAGAGAAGTAATCCGTACTATTCAGTTCCGGTGAATGGAGAATATAGTCGATTCTTAACAGATGCTTGAAAAACTTGAAAGTATACATATACCCATGACCGCTCGTCTGAAAACCATCCTGCAACTTATCACCTTTTACAGTGTGATAAACATACGAAGACGGCAGAGAGTTAAAGTCACCGCAGACGATAGTAGGATAGGGGGAGGCAGTTATCAGTTGCTTTAGGATATCAGCTTGTGCGGCACGTTTCCGGAAATTCTCATGCAATCCGTCAATCAATCCCAAAGCAGCACGTTCCACCCTTTGAGAATCATCCGTGCGGAGTCCCTTTTCCAGCTTGCGCTTGTTCTGGCTCACTTCCGTTGTTTGGAGATGATTGTTGAACAGGCGGATAGTACGGCCATTAATCTCAATATCACACCAGAGACTGCAATTTTTCGAATCAGGATAGACGATAAGATTCTCCTCCTTGATGGGGTAGCGGCTGAAAACAGCCAGCTGCAACAAATGTTTTCCCTCGGGAGAAATAGGAATAAAATGATACGGCCAATCAGAAAGAACCGCAGCTATACTGTCTACACCAAACTCATCGTTAATGCCAAACTCCTGAAAACAGAGAATATCTGCTTGCAGATTTCTCATGTAAGAGGCTATCTCTTTGCATGAATAACCGGTATGCTCATGATTAAAAGCATCAACGTTGTAAGTAGCAACAGTTAGAATACCAGGAGTATACGCGTTCATTTTGACCATTGGAGCCGAAGCCGGGCTGAAAAAAGGAGATTGAATCACACAACTAATATAGCTCCAGTTACTAAATATAGCAATCAGAGGGATGAAAACCCAACACCGCCAACGGATCGTCCAGTAAATGACAGAAGCAAGATTAGCCAACAAAAGTATCGGTAATATCAAACCGATGAAAGGCATAAATTTGAAACTATCCGGTGCGGTATTACCTACGAAGGCGCCCGCAATGGTAACTCCTGCCAAAATACTGGTCAGCACGATGGATATGTAATAAAACAGTCTGTAAAAGGCTTTCATCTAATCTGAATTATTGGGTGATTATATCACTATTAAATCGTTTTCTATATAATATGTACTCTACAATATGTGCCCTTTTACGGAGGCGACAGCCATTTATGAATCATAGCTTTCAGCTTATCATCCGCTATCGGTTTAGCTATAAAATCGTTGCATCCGGCCTCCTTCGCCGCTTTCCGGTCCTGCTCATAGGCAAAGGCACTTTGAGCAATGATAGGCACAGTGGCAGACAGCTCCCGAATGATCTTCGTAGCCTCCAATCCATCCAAATTCGGCATCTTGATATCCATCAGGATAAGATCGGGTTTCACCTCATCGAACATCGTGACAACCTCCATTCCGTCATGTGCACGTATAATCCGGTGCTCCTTACCTAAGATAGCCTCCAATAAATCAAAGTTACTGTCCGTATCTTCGGCAACCAAAATACAGGCATGCCGTGTATTTACAGCACTGCTCATACCTCCGCTCGTCTCATCACCATTCTTTTTCTCCGAATCTACGCTCACAGATTCTGCAACCGTATACGGCAAAGTAAATGTAAACGTCGTTCCCTTACCAAATTCGGAGCTGACGGAAATCTTGCCCCCGAGACGCTCAACGATAGATTTACAGATAGATAATCCCAATCCAGTGCCCTGTGCATGATTGTTCAGCTTGGCAAAACGTTCGAACACACGTCCCACTTTCTCCGGTTCAATTCCCGTTCCTGTATCCGTTACGTGGAAAACAATCTGGTTATCCACCAGCTTGTAACCATAACAGATACTTCCTTCTTTCGTAAACTTAACAGCATTCCCAATCAGATTCGAAATCACCTGGAACACCCGGTTCTTGTCCGTTTCAATCACCAGACTCTCGTCCGAAGGCTCATAGACAAGACTCACTCCCTGCGGAGTACGGAATATATGCGCATCGTGCACTTCCCGGCAGAGATTATGTAGACTGGCAGGTCCGAAAGAAAACTCAATAGTCCCCGATTCAATCTTCGAGAGATCGAGAATCTCGTTGATGAGTTGCAAAAGACGCTCGTTGTTCGCGTTTACGATGTTGTAGTACGTCTTTCGTTCTTCCGCATCATCACTTTCGGCAATGAGATGCGAGAACCCCACAATAGCATTCAGCGGAGTACGTATCTCATGACTCATATTGGCAAGGAAAGCCGATTTCAAACTATCAGACATTTCCGCTTTTTCCTTCGAAGACAGTAGCTCCCGCTTCATCATTTCCAGTTCCGTGACATCCCATTCGATACTGACGATCATAGGCGAAGACAATTCGTCTCCGTCCACCCGGATCTTCCGCTTGTCGAGGATAATCAGGTTTCCGTTCCGGTCCTTTCCTTCCACCGTCCAGTGCATACCTTTTCCGCTGGTGGCCACTTGAATATCCTCCTGTCTCTTCTTCTCGGCCACGATAGGCGGATAGAAATCGAAGTCATTCTTGCCGACAGGATCGTTCTTGTAAAGATCACGGTTGTAAGCCTCCCGATTCCGGTAAATGTACCGGAAATCATTATTGATCTCCTTTACAACAATCCCCGCGGGGAGATTGTTGATCGTCGTATCCATGATTTGGTTCAGCCGTTTGATTTGGGCCTCATACCGGATCCGTTCGGAAATATCATGGGCAAACGACCAGTAACTCTCTTCACCGGAATCATTGGTAACGTTGTACATTGTACATTCGTAAGCCAATATCTCTCTATTGATTTTCGACGGATGGTGAGCCATAAAGTTACTGCTGCCACCATGTATGACATCTTTGCAGCGTTTGTCCCAAGCCTCTTGCGTAGGCATATCTGCGGCGATGTTGTAGATTTTCAACTGACTGATATCCTCACTTTCGGGAATACCATGATTGTGCAGGAAACGACGGTTGGCGAAGATGATCGTGCCATCGGGCTTGGCGGCAAAGATACTTTCTTTGGCATTGTTGATAGCGTGCGTCAGCGTGTTGATGTCATTTCGGCGATGCTGTATGTCCGTGATGTTCTGAATATACCCTTCGATGTTGAAACTACCGTCGGAGCACTCTTCACGCAGATAAGTCTGGATACGCATATAGAAGATTTCCCCGTTCAGACGCACGCGATAGCTGATGCTCTCCATGTTGAGTTCCTTCCCGTTCATGCGACACCATTCCCTGAAACTCTGACGGTCTTCTTCTACAATCAGCTCCACATATTTTTCAATGGCGAGATTCTGCACACTTTCCTCACACAAAACGCCTGTATAACCCAAATAATGGAAAACGTTCTGATTCGTATTATATGTCCATTGTCCTATCTGGGCAACCTTCTGGATGGCCCTTAGAGTAAGATTCGCCTGCTCCAACTGACGTTTCACGTTACTTCTTTGCGTGATGTCACGATATTGGCAAAGCACCATGCCGTCATACGGAAACATGAGACATTTGAAGTAGAAAATTTCGTCATTCAGTACCAGCTTGAAGTTCTTGCTGATGCTTCGCTGCTCTTCGAGTACAATCTGAAAGATGGGTATCACCCTCTCTCTTGTATATTCCGGTAAAAGCTCAAATACATTTTTTCCTAAAAGTATATCCTCTTGCAGAAACCATAGATCACAATGAGGCTCAATGTCTACGCAGACGCCATGCCTGTCAACCAATAGCATTGTATCTGCCGTCAGTTTCAATATTCTTTGTGCGTTATTCGCATCATGTAATATTCTGTCCATGTCTGTTTTTTTATTTGTTCTTACTTTTCGGCACGCCTCGCCTTCTCCCAAGCTCCGCTTCCTTTTTTCTTCTTGAGATAGCGAATGCCTTTCAGCACATTGATATTCATGAATAAAAAGTAGTAGGGGATAAAGAGCAACTTGTTTTTTATCTGTTTCGTAGATAGGTAATATCCCCCATATCCTAACCCGTAAAAAAGAACCTGCATGGCAAGCAGCACTCCGTAAAAGATCGTGGAACCGCCTAACAGCAGAATCGCAATATTCAGTGGGAGGAGGGCAAACAACAGGAACGGAGTAATAGACCATCGCAATACCCGGTGCGACGTATATTGAAAGCTAAGTATTCCGTAACGGAAAGGATTCAGCAACGGACGAAGCCGCCAGATAGACTGCAATCCTCCCGCAGCAATGCGCACTTTCCGTTTTTCTTCTTCTCGCATATCTGCCGAACCACTTTCGATGGCATAAGCATTCGTACAATAAGCGATGGTGTAACCTTTCATTGTGATCCGGAGTGAAAGAATAAAATCGTCGAGCAACGTATCCGGCTCCATCGCTTCGAATAGCTCGTTACGCACGGCAAACAGTTCGCCTGCTGCTCCTACGGCAGAGTAGAGTCGTGCATCAAGTGCTTTCAGGGTTGATTCATATTTCCAGTAAATACCTTCACCACCGGCAGCCGCCCCGTCTTTGGTTTGCACGGCAATCCGTTTTTCACCAGCCACGCAGCCCACTTTCGGATCCTGAAAAGCAAGCACGATTTCCCGTATGGCCTCCCGGTTCACCATCGTGTTGGCATCCGTAAAGACAACGAGCGGAGTGTCCACTAACGTCATTCCACGTGTCATTGCAGCCGTCTTACCTTGCCGGAGCGGTTGGAAATATACGGTCGCTTTTCCCTGCCAACGGGTCTGCAGTCGTTCGTTCGTACCGTCATCGCTTCCGTCCGTCACCCATACGATGTGCAGCTTGTCCGCAGGATAATCCAGCTCAAGACTGTTTTCCATCTTTTCGTCCACTACATCTTCTTCGTTGAATGCCGTAATGAAGAGGGTAACTTCCGGCAGATCTGCGTCCGATGTCGGCAACGAACGCTTCACAGGCTTCACGAAAAGCTCTTTCAACTTGACAAGAATATAAAGCACAATTCCGTAGCCCAAATAGGTGTAGAACACAACGAACAGGGCAAGCCAGAAAATAATTTCAAGACAAAGGGAAATGGTTTCGTTCATAGCTATATTTATTTATTTTTCTTGTATCGTTTACATTCAGCTCTCATTAGCCTCTTATTTCATCTTATTCGGCTCGTTTCTTCAACTCCGTCTTTTTATCCGATTCTTTCAGCATATTCACAAAGTAGTTGGCGTCCGCTTTGGCAGAAGCATCTGTCGGATTCGCTTCATATCGTTTCACGAAATTCTCGGCGTGTTCCGCCAGGTATTTCCGGCAGTCGATGTTTAGCATAAAAATATCTTTATGGTCACCATAAGAGAGTCCTGTAACATCTTCATTTGATTCTATGCTTTCAATGTCCTCCATTTTAAGTCCCAGAATATTTACAGTCACAGAAGGATAATAGAAAGGAGCGGAATCCTCCCCATTCAGATTTAGCGTCAGTTTCCACGTGTGCGTATCTGTTTGTTGGATTTCCGGTTTGCTGTGTAGGCGGTAATAATAATACTCATAATATTCCTCTTGGTTGGTAAACCACATTGAGTCGTCACCATCCCGTCCGTATATATCGTTGAGCCATTTCAGGAAGTCCACCCAGCCGGTATCTGTATTATGAGCACCTATAGAGATAGCTGCCCGGTCTTCTTTCGGGAGCTCCAGTTCCTTGAGAATAGCCGCCTTAATCATATCCGGATTTGTTAGCCCGCTACCCTGGGGTGGGTCATAGAAAGCTCTTTCGATCACTACTTGTTCAATATCTCTTTTCTCCTGAAATGGATAGAGTTTTGTTGCTCCACTTTGTGCACACAGTGTTCTGATTTTATCATATCTCAAAGCCGCTTTGATATAATTTTTGTCTCCATTAGGTTCTGCCAGCATTTTACAAATTCGATTATTCAGTTTCTCACGTATCATGCTTTGAGCAACAGGAAATTGTGCCAGTAACTTATCTTCTGTTTTATCTTCGTCAGGTAGATTCAAGTCATGGAAAGCAATACTTACTCCGTAGTTCATCATTTCCTGCAAGTTGCCCCATACTAACATTGTTTTTTTATAAAAGCGAAAATAATCTCTTGTATATCCATTTTGTACCCATGTTTTTGTGTTCATTAAATCATCATCGGCAGCCACGGTAGTTCCAAAAGAGAAGCGCACTTCCTGTCCGGTACCATTGGTGGTAGCTAATGTTTTTCCCAATGAATAATAATCAGGAGGCAAATCACCGTTTTGCAGATGAGCCAGATCACAGTAGTAAATATAAGATAAGGGTTTCCCATGAATGGCAGCCCATGTATACGAAAAGGCTGAATGCATACAGTCGTCCTGTGTCATAAGAAACAGCCAATCTTTGTTATATTTCAATGTTGGTATTTCCGTATACAGATATCCTACCTGTCTGTCTGCTTTCAAATGAATGGTTATTTCTATTTCTTTATCGGTTGTTTCATTACCGAAAGGGTATATGAATTCCGTTTCGCAGATAACATCCCGCCTCTTTCCATTATCCTTATTTTCATCCCCATCTTTATCTCCTTGATATAGATTCAATTTGCGTACACAGCCCGACATAATCAGGCTAAGAATTAAAAATAAAACGATACCGATATTGAGATTCTTGCACATAGGCTTTCCTTTCTTACTTCTTTTTTACGAGATTACTCTCCTCATCCTTATATTCCTTTTTCTTGGTAAAAAGTCCTCCGATTCCTTTCAATCTGCTGACGACACGTACCTTGAAACTATTGAACAGAGTTCCGTCGGCTCCTACCGTCCCATACCCCGTCACAGCACGCGCACATCTTTTCCGTACAAATGCAATCTTTCCAAATTGCTTGAGCTGCAAAGCCAGATACCCGTCTTCGCCGCGGATAATATCCGTACGGATTCCCGTTTTCCTCGCATACTCCGTCCGGTAAGCAAATACCAATCCTCGCACACTAAGCTCCGGACGCTTGAAAGACTGCAACCATAAATGCAAGTCGCGTGCAGCCTCATAGATTTTCAGCCCCATCCAAGAATGATCCTTGTCGGGAATATAACTCCAAAGCGAGCTGACAGCCACTACACCCGGCTTTTCGAGTGCATCCACCATTGTTTCCACATACTTTGCCGGATACATCGTGTCAGAATCAATATTGATATGATATTTTCCACGGGCATGGTTCAGTCCGCAAAGACGGGCAAAACCACAACTATGTTGCGTTTCCGTGAAATAGGGCACACCGCAAGCCTCGTAAATCTCCGCTGTGCGATCCTTCGATTCGTTGTCCACACCAATGATTTCTACAGGATATTTACATTGCATCTCGCTCAACGACCAGAGACAGGCGAGCAGATGTTTTTCCTCATTGTATCCGATGAGCGATACAGTGACAAGCGGTTCGTTACTCTGCAATCCGGCCAGATTGCGGCGTACTTCCTCGATAACGGCTTGCGGAGCTTCCGCAAAAGGTTTCTCATATACCTGTAAATACTTAGAATACCACTCCATAGATATTGAATACTTTATTTGTTTTCATTAACCGGGATAATCAGACTTTCAAATAGTTGTTTCCATTGTTCGGCAATATTTTCTATCCGGAAACGCTGGACGTCCATACGCGCCTGCTGTCCCATTTTCTTGCGTATATCTTCATTTTCTATTAAATAAGATATTTTCTCTGCCAACTGTTTGATATTCCCATCTTCTACCAGCAGCCCGTCTTTTCCGTCGCTGATAATATCCCGCGGACCACAGGGGCAGGTGAATGATACGGGCGGTACACCACATGCCATTGCTTCTATAATAACCATTCCAAACCCTTCGAAACGTGATGAAAGGGCAAAAATTGAACTTTCACAGTACTTGTCAACAATATTGGAAACTGTAGGTTCCAATATACAACTGGCAGTAATTCCTAAAAAGTCAATCTGCTGTTGCAGTTGCTCACGCATACCGTCTCCGTAGATACGTAATATCCAGTCCGGATGTTTTTGGGCAACAAGTTGCCAGGCTGGTATCAGGCGGTCGAATCCTTTCTGTGGAACATATCGTCCTACTGCTATAACCTGCTTATGACTATCGTCAGACATTTGATCGGGAAAAAAAGGAAGAGGGTTATGAATCACTTCAACATTATCCAGTTCTGTCCATTCCCGGGCATCCTCGTGGCTCAATACGATGAAACGTTTTAACTGGCGAAGTTGCCGATATAATTGAGCTCTCCAATAATTGCTTACGATTGTCCGTAAGAATGCGGGCAGGCGATTATTGCTGAAATCTCGGTAATTAGATTTGTTAAAGTGTATTTCACCCAGTTTCGCGCTACCATCCGTCATACGGTTGATGAAATTGATGTCACGGCGGAGCAGAGAGATAGTAATGTCCGGACGAATCTGGTGCAGACATTCGTTGAGTTTCTTTTTAAAACATCCTTGTTTAGCAATATATTTAGGCAGCTTCTTATAGAATGACATTCCGTTTAATTCATCATAATCAATATCGAGTTGATGAATAATGATGGACGGATGCAGTTCATAGTACGGTTTCCTGCCCTTTCCGTCCGTAAGGATGATATGTATTTCATAACCAAATACTTCGGCAAAATAATTAGCTTTCAGTGTTAATACCCGTTCCATACCGCTAGGGTAGTAGAGGGCGGGGATGCAGTAGGCTATTTTCATGTTTATCAGAATATTGTTTGTTATTAATTGTGTTTTGTTTTATTTATCTTTGGTTTTTATGGCATCGATCACTTTCTGCATCTGCGCCTTCCATGATAGCGGGCAGACCGATTCGCGTATCTCGCCAGACGTTATTTTCAGGGTCTTCCGGAAGTCGATCAGTCCCTGAATATCCACCGGAGATTCGTCGGGCGCCACTTTCCATACATACGGCATGTGGTCGAAGTCCTCGTCGATTTCCGAGTAAGTGAACGCGAATCCGCGTGCGGCATACTCACGGTTTTTCAACGTTTTGATATACGTAATTCCGCTGCGGTGACGTCCCAGGCTGCCAATGGCAAAATCTGCTTTTTCGAACATCGCATCCAGTTCGTCGCCATGCAAAGGACCGTGCAGAAGAACATACGGTTCGAGATGGTTGTCACGGACAACAGGCAAGATCCCCGCCCGTTCCCGTTCGCCGGACAGCGGGCCTACAATATGGAAATATACTTTATATTCCGGATTGCTGCGGTAATAATCTGCCAATCCGCGCACAAGGCGGTCGAAGCCGTGCCAGTAGTGCACTTCCGCCACTCCGATCAAGTGCAACTCTTTCGAAGTGTCATTCTGCTGTTTCTTCATCGGAATCGCTTCAAAATCAATTCCGTTGGAGATGCGTATGGTGTTTCCGCCAAATATTTCTTCCGCATTGGAGAAAGTGACAATACCGTCCAGAGCCTTTGCGAGCTTGTGACGGAAACAGCGGTCGATGGCCAGATGAAATTTCATGGAACGGGTGACGTACTCCTGATCGTAAGGATAAGTAGGAATTTCCATCACCACTTTTGCGCCTGTACGTTTCAACGACTTCACCAGTCGGAGGGTGAACGGACTGGCATTATGAAAAGAGCGCATATATACAAAGTCGATTCCTTCGCGGCGTGCATAGTCGACAATAGGAGAGTAGTAGACACGTTTCCAAATCTTTGCGGCAAAGCCCGTGCCGAAATCGGCGATCACTTCGTCATCCACCATCCAACGCCGTTCGCCATAAGAGGTCACATCATAATGACACAAGCGAACATCCACTCCACAATCTTTGAGGGCTTTCACCTGATAACGTATCTTCTTACTAATTCCATTGGCCTCATTGAAGCCGTGAAATATAAGGAAAAGAGCTTTCATTCTTTTTTTCAGTATTCAATAATTGTTTATTCTGTTTTTTTCTTTCTCAAACGATTTGGGCGATGATTTGTTTCCGGTATTCTTCTCCGGCATCCGCCACTTCGCTGCCAATGGCAGTTTCGTTGACATATTTTCGTTCCAGTTTCACTTTTTTATGGGCTCCCATCCGCCACCATTCATACTCTACGTCCACATGACCAACGTCGATGGCCTGATAGCCGGCTTTAAACAAATCGTAGGCCAACACAGTGGCTGCGGGGCCGAGGGCAATCAGAAACAAGGCTTCTTTTTCCACTTTGCAGGCCTCCCGCTTGATGTCTTCCAGACGTTCGAATGCATTTCTGGGCGGACAAAGAATACGCCGGATGCTCCGGGCATTATCGAAAAGATCGTTGCCCACTCCGAGCCGGCTTTTCTCCCCTTCGATGAAGACGATGTTCCGGTTGTCCCAAATGCCTTTCATGTCGTGAAACCATCGGGCGGAATCTTCTTTGCGGGCGAAATCCATATACGGACGGGTGACGAATGTATTATAATATTTTCGTCCCGCTACCAGCAAACGGTCCCACCACGAACCGTACAGATAAAAATGAGTTCTCCAGAACCGGCGACTTTTGCGATTGTAGCGATACAAATCGCGGAATGCGTCGGAGATGCAGACAATATGTCCTTCTTCGTGACTTTGCAGCACTTCGGTCAGTCTTTTAGCCAATAACGGATCACCTTTCTGGAAACGGATTTCCTTTTCCGGACTGGTGAGCAACACTTCACCGTCGCCAAAACGGCTGACAGAGCAACGGTCGTCGATGATTTTGCGTATCGTTTCGTCAATGGAAGCTACTTGCGGTGTGATTTTTTTCTTTTTCCGCAAGACGATGTACCAAAAATTGTACCATTCCACAGTGCTACCATATTTTATTTTATAACGTAGCGTTATGAAAATGTCGCGTATATTCATAGCTATAGACTTTTTTTTCTTAACGACCGCACTTTACCGATAATGTCATACTCATGCGTCATCTGTATATAAATGCCAAAGATAATAAAACTAACGATACCTTTAGCAATAATTGTCACAAAAATGTTCATCCCTTCCAGCGCATACTGCATTGGAAGGAGGGCTGATGCTATCAAAATGCTAATCACCAACGGAGAAATAAGCTGACGGATGAACGGCCAGGCACTTTGCCGGAAGGTCACCCGGTACATCTGCCAATAACACTGTATGAAGTTGATGGTGAATGTCACCACAATGCAACTGGCCACTGCCGTCAGGGTTCCGAAATGGAAGATGCCGAGCAAGATGCCCGCCACGTTGAAAGCGGATGAAAACACTCCGCACACAAACAAACTCCGTGTGTCGCCTGCCGCCTGAAAGATGGAGCCGGACGAAGAGAGTATAATCTGAATCCCTACGGAGAGCGACAGTATCCGGAATACGGGTACGGACGGCATCCACTGATCGCCGAAAATAATAAGCGTCACTTCCTCTGCCGTGAAGAAAAGCAGCACACTAAGCGGCAGGCCGATAAAGGCAAGGAAACGGACGATACGTTCGTAGGAACTCAACAGTTTTCCCTTGTTATTCTGGAAATCGCTGAAAATAGGGTGCATCACCGGAGTGATTACCTGTGTGATATTCTGCAAAGGCAGCATCATCAAACGGTAAGATTTTTCGTAATATCCCAGATCGGACATACTCATATATTTACCAATCAGCAGTTTGTCCAGATTGCGGCTGAAATAATTGATGACGTTGAACAGGAATTGATAGGCGGAGTAGGAAAATATCTTCCGGAGTACCGTCAGTCCGAGTGTGAAACGCAGCCGTTGCGGGTAACGCTGAAAGGAAATCACGAAGATCAGTACACTGGATACAATTGGATTGATAATCAATGCGTACAATCCCGCTCCGCAGAGGGCGGCGGTTACCGCGGCTGCACCTGCCGAAATCTGGATGATGAAGCTACGGATGGCAATGAATTTAAATTCTTTGTTCCGGTAGAACATGGCTCCCGGCACGATGGTGGCGGAGGCGAAGAACAGGTTGACGGACAGCAGTTGGCACAGGATGCGCAGGGTGTCGCTTTGGTAATAATCGGCGATGATCCACGAAGAAGCGAAAAACAGGATGCTGATTCCGATGCCCGTCCATATGGTAAATGAGAAAATGTCCGACAAATCCTCTTTAGTCAGCGATTTGTGCTGCACGATGGCGGGAGACACTCCCATGTCGGTGAGAAGATTGAAGAAGGCGATGATTACGGTGGCAACAGCTACGATGCCGAAGTCGTCCGGTGATAGCAGACGGGCCAGAATTCCCGCCACAACAAGGGATATGACGACGCCACTGTATTTGGCCAGCGCTGTGTAAAATACCCCCGAAAATAATTGACTTTTAATGTTATTAGCCATTGATTGCTTGTTTATATGTTTGTGCGTATGCTTGTCCCACTTTGCGGATGCTCATGTTTTCCATACCGTATGCGTAATTCACCTCCCCTTGTCCCCATGCGGCAAGCCTGCGGGCTTCTTCGAGTGCCCGCAGGATGTCTTTCTTGTCGTCGGGATCGAAAGTCGGGTTACCGGTTTCGGAAAGCAGTTCGCCGATGTTTCCCACCTTGGGACCCACTACGACTTTGTGGTAGAGGAAGGCGAGGGGGACATTGCCTGAGTTCAGTATGTCTTTCCGCTGGATGAATATCACGTCTGAAGCAGCCATATAGTAGGGCAGATCGCAGTTGTCTATCAGTTCGTCGTTGGCTCCCGCCTGTAGTTTATACATACGGTTGAGCAGCGGTATGAGCAGATAGTATGCGGCTTTTGAAATCCATCGTTTGATGAAACTCCTGCCATAGCTGTTGCGTCTCGAAAAGGGGTAGAGGCGTGGAGCCAGCAGCATCTTGCGCCCCTCTTTCCAGGCACGGAAAGCTCCGAGCACCATGCGTATTTCTTCACGGTTGCGGAATTTTCCGAAAGCCGTGACGATGAATGCGTCTTGCGAGAGGTTGAGATACTGACGTGCACGCTCTACGCTGATATCTTCTTTGTAGGTATATTGGTAAATATGATGAGGAATGACAACATTCCGGCTGTCAGGATACTTCGTGAGAAATTCGTCCCGGCTAAACCGTCCCATGTGTACAACGATATCACTCTGCGATTCGATAATGTCATAAGCCCGGCTGATGATTCCGTTTGCGTAATGCGGACGGACATTGTGGCGTGTGTAGACAAAGCGCGCTCCCCCGGAACGAAAAAAACTAATTCGCTCTTCCAGACGCCTGATGATATCGGGATCGTTGCATGTCCATCCCACCACTTCTTCCGGCCACTGGAAATGTATGATGTCATAATGCCTATCTGAGTCCCAAAACTCTTTTGTAGAACATCGCACGTCAATGCCAGCCATCCTGATCGCATCGCACAAAATGGGGACGAACAAATTGTCCGTATCCCCGTTTTCTCTAAAGACAATGAGTGCTTTTACCGATGGATTGCTTGTGTCTTCACTCTCATTCATGTTTTTTCCTTTGGTTTTGAACAGCTACGCTGTGCTGCAAAGGTAATAAAAGATCTGATATTTATATCTTTTTCAGGACTTAAATTCATACTTTGTCGTTATTCTGTTGATGAGAAAATATATCAGTCTGTTTTATCATGTCATTAAGTTTCTCCGTGTAAGGGATTTTATGCTCTTCCATGTAATGTAGGCAGAAGTTACATGCGTATAAATACTTATTCATGCTGATGTGACTTGTGCTGTTTTTATACCTGTAAAAAGTGGATTCGTTAATGCCGATATGAACACACAAATCCCCGATGGTGAGATGACATGTATTAAGGAGCTCATTTATTAAAAAGATTCTATTTTTACACTGTTCTTCTACAAACTTAATTTCCTTGATCTCAGCTAATGTGTAATTACGATGTTCTTTCATTTCTTTTATAGTTTTATGTTTGAATATGTTGCAAATATCCGATAAAAAAAGAATACGTTGTCTCGCAAAAATGCGAGAGATGGAATAAAAAAGTTTCCACACCTTTGCAAACGGATTCTTTTATGTTGAATTTTAAATACTTAGCTGTTATAATGAAAAAAGACCAATATTTTAATTTGGAGGTAAATTTATTGAATGAAGATAATATTGCCGTTATGATGTCGGAATTGGATGCTGCGGAAGCGGTCGGGATTTATGTGATGTTGCTGCTGCATCTCCGGACAAAAGATAATTATGAATCATCCTGTCAGCCCTTTTTGCTAAAGGCGTTTGCCCGGCGTTATGATGTGGATCCGGAAATGCTGAAGCGGGTGCTGTATGAATTCAATCTTTTCGAGGTAGATGACGAACGGAAAACGTTTCGTTCTCCCTACCTCGACAGGGTGATGAAAAGGCTTGAAGAAAAGTGGAGATTGAATGCTGAAAACGGCAAAAAAGGAGGTCGCCCGAAGAAGTCTGCCCGGAGCGCTGAAACGCCCGCCGGCAAGGGGCAAAAACCGAACGAAACCCAAGAGAAGAGAGTAGAAGAGAACAAGGGTATTTCTTCTGTTGTAAACAACAGCAGCAATACCGGTGCGATGCCGCAGGTTGCTGCTGTTGGTGCTGGTGGTGGAAATGGAAGTTCTCCGGTGGCTTCTGCTATCGTTGATGCCGGGGTGGAGATTCGTCCGTCAACTCCTGCAACTACCGGAGGCGGGATGCGGATTCGTCCGATAGATGAAGAGAGTCAGCGTCCGTTGCAGCCCGTGGAATCTTGGGAAAACTTGGTCGACCAACTTGCTGCCTCCGAGTCGTACATGGAACTGGCAGGCCAACACTCCGGTCTGGGACGCCTTTTTATCGATCATCAGCCGCAGATCATCAGGCTGTTCAAAGATCATGTCCGTCTTTATGGCAAGACTGCCGAACTACTTTTCCCGGAAGATGTGAGACGGTATTTCTCTAATTATATTGCTGCCGGATCTACCAGTTGCCGTGTGTTGCGGGAAGCATTGGTGGCAGGAATCAGAGAGAAAAACGACCGGAATGACGGGCGTTTTGAAAACAGGATCGATGGGCAACGGAGCTATCTGGGGCACCCCATTCCGAATGACGCGCCACCACGACCGGATGCGTCGGCAGTATGGGACGATGTGAAAAAGAAATGGGGACATTGAGTCCGCACTTCATTTGCATTGTGCCCGCACCTCGTTCCATCTGTACCCACGTTTCACTGATATGATGCCCGCACTTCACCGATGTTTAGCCCACTTCCCGGACTTGACAAGTCCGGGGGTAATGATAATTAATTTCCGAATGGTGCTATTGCACTTTTTCGGTCAACCGTTTGAAACAATTTAAAGAAGAAAGAAAATTATGAGAAATTTTGCCAGTTATGATGTCGACATTCGCGGAAAATCGAGCGGTGTCCTCAAGACGATTTGTAAAAAATGTCTTCCTACCCGGAAGAACAAGCGCGACCGTTCACTGCGTGTCAACGTCGATACGGGACATTGCCACTGTTACCATTGTGGGGCCGACTTCTACGTCCCCGATGAGAATGATGAACGTGAAAAGGCCGAACGTGCGGCAGCCCGCAAACGTCGTGCGGCAGCCATTCCACAGCATTTCCAGCGTCCGGTGTTCGATGCCTCGAAAACCACGCTTTCCGAAGACACGGAGCGGTGGTTGGTGGAGACGCGTTGCATCCCGCAGTCCGTCATAGCAGCCCTGCGCATCACCGAACAGGAAGAATTCATGCCGCAATCCGGCAAAAAGGAACGTTGCATCTGCTTCAACTATTTTGAAGGGGAGCAACTGATAAACACCAAATTTCGCGCCCTCCCGAAACTCTTCAAAATGGTGCAAGGGGCCGAACTGATTCCCTACAACATTGATTCCATCGTAGGGCAAACCTCCTGCATCATCCACGAGGGCGAACTGGATGCCGCCTCTTCCATCGCCGCCGGATTTAAAAGCGTCATCTCCGTGCCGGCCGGAGCCAACTCGAACCTCTCTTGGCTCGACCGTTTTATGGAAACTCACTTCGAGGACCTGAAAGAAATCATCATCGCCGTAGATGCCGACTCTGCCGGGCTCAAGCTGCGTGACGAGCTCATCAACCGTCTGGGAGCCGAGCGTTGCCGGGTGGTCACCTACGGGCCGGAATGCAAGGATGCCAACGAACATCTTTGTAAATATGGAATCCAAAGTCTCCGCATCGCCATCGAACAAGCGGCAGAAGTGCCTCTTGAGGGAATCTTCACCGCTACCGATTTGCATGCCGATCTGCGTGCTCTTTTCGACAATGGCTTCGGTCCCGGTGCTGATACGGGTTGGGAAGAGATGGATAATATTTGTACCTACGAGCGCCGTCGTCTCCTCATTGTGACCGGAGTGCCCGGTGATGGAAAATCCGAATGGATTGATGAATTGGTGTTGCGCGTCATCAATGGAAGATTGCTTTCTTCAGCCCGGAAAATAACCCTATTGCCTATCATCTCCGAAAACTGATAGAGAAACTTACCGGCCGTCGTTTCCAGAATGGTTGTGGCATGACGGAGGGGCTTTTGATACGTTCGGAGGAATATCTGACTGAAAACGTTTCTCACATTGCTTTGAATGGCAATGTGACGCCCGACCGTGTGCTTGCCAAAGCTCGTGAACTGGTTGTCCGCCGGGGATGTCGCATCATTGTGATCGACCCGCTCAACCGTCTTGACCACAATCCTCTGCCGGGACAAACGGAAACGCAGTATCTTTCTAATTTACTGAATAAATTCTCGGAATTTGCAACGCAATATAACTGTCTGGTGGTGGTCGTTGCCCATCCCCGCAAAATGAACCGCAACCTCGTAACGAACACGACTCCCCGTGTGGAAATGTATGACATCAGCGGTTCTGCCGATTTTTACAACAAAGCCGACTACGGAATCGTAGTGGAACGGGACAAGGATGCGGGTGTCACCCGTGTGTATGTCGATAAGGTGAAATTCAAACATCTGGGCACGGGCGGAGTAGTCAGCTTTATCTACGACCCCGTGAACGGGCGTTACCTGCCTTGCCAAGAATCACACGATCCCGCCGTCCCTGTGGAAAAACGTATCTCCAACACGGTGTACGACAGTTCCTGCTGGCTACCGGAAAAAGATTTACTAGGTGATAAATGGTAGATGATAAATGATAGATGATAGATGATAAATGATAGTTCTGCCATCTATCATTTATCACCTATCAGCTAATTTAAGGTTCTTGGAGTACTTCGACGATGAGTCTTACTTGTGCGGGAGTGTAGTATCTGCTACGTGGATTCATGCCGGTGGCTAGGAGTCGTTCTTTTAATCCGGGTGCAGCTTCAATCCATTCGTTGAATCGGTCTACTGCGCTTTGTTGCAGGATATTGGGGAGGTACAACAGGGCGAGTTCGCCTTTCCCATAGGTGCGGTATTGGAATGTTTTTTCTTCTTCTTGTTCGGGGAGAATCTTGTTTTTTGTTTTCATTTATAGTTGTGCTTTTGGGTTACTGTATTTGAAGTAAAGTTACTCATTTTTAGTGGGATAGGCAAATTTTGAGAGCAGATGTTGGGGTGTATTCATGAAAGAATTGATAATAATAGAATACCGATTCTTGAAACTTATTGTATCTTTGTTTATGTTTCACGTTAAAAGCATAGAAAGAAGATGGAAGGAACATTCAGACGTTATCCGATAGGGATACAGAGTTTCGAGAGGCTATGCAATGATAATTGTGTGTATATTGATAAGACAGAGTTGATTTATCATTTGGCTAATTCGGTGAAGGCTTGTTTTCTTAGCCGCCCCCGACGCTTTGGAAAGAGTCTGTTAGTTTCCACTCTTGAAGCCTATTTCTCCGGTAAAAGAGACCTGTTTAAAGGCCTGATGATGGAACAGCTGGAGAAAGACTGGACGGTTTATCCCGTGTTGCATATTGATTTCAGTATCAGTAAGTATCTGAATGCGGGAATGCTGCGCTCTGCTATCAACAATCGCCTGGTGGAATGGGAACGGATTTACGGATGCGACACGAGCGAAGACACTTTCAGTCTTCGCCTGAAAGGTATTATAAAACGTGCTTACGAGCAGAGCGGGCGTCAGGTTGTGTTACTTGTAGACGAATATGATTCTCCTATGTTGGATAGTAATGACAATGAGGAGTTGCAAGCTGAAATACGTGGCATCATGCGCGACTTTTTCAGTCCGTTGAAAGCACAAGGGAAATATCTTCGTTTTCTCTTTTTGACCGGTATCAGTAAATTTAGTCAGATGAGCATCTTAAGTGAATTGAACAATCTTCAGAACATCAGTATGCAAGATGCTTATAGCACCATTTGCGGTATAACGGAAAATGAATTGCGTACACAGTTGGAAGAAGATATAAGAAGCATGGCCGAGGCGAACAGTGAAACGTATGATGAAGCCTGTATACATTTGAAGCAACAGTATGATGGGTATCATTTCAGTGAAAATAGTGAGGACATTTACAATCCGTTTAGCTTGTTTAATGCATTTGCGCAGAAAAGTTATGAGAATTTCTGGTTCTCTACCGGCACTCCCACTTTCCTGATAGACATCTTGCAGCAAAGCGATTTCGATATCCGTCAACTGGATGGCATTTCAGCTACTGCCGAGCAGTTTGATGCACCCACTAATGTTATTACAGACCCGCTTCCGGTGCTTTACCAAAGCGGTTATCTCACTATCAAAGAGTATGATCGGGATTTTCAGATCTATACGTTGGCTTATCCTAACAAAGAAGTTCGGAAAGGCTTTATCGAATCATTAATGCCGGTTTATGTACATTTGCCTGCTCGCGAGAATACATTTTATGTAGTATCGTTTATCAAAGACTTACGGGTCGGCAATCTGGAACAATGTATGGAGCGGATCAAATCTTTTTTCGCCTCTATCCCCAATGATATGAATAACAAGGAGGAGAAACACTATCAGACCATCTTTTATCTGTTGTTTCGGCTGATGGGGCAATATGTGGATGCAGAAGTAAAGAGCGCTGTTGGCAGGGCTGATGTCGTGATAAAGATGCAGGATGCTATCTATGTGTTCGAATTCAAAGTAGACGGTACTCCTGAAGAAGCATTGGCGCAGATCAATAGTAAGCAGTATGCGATTCCTTATCAGGCAGATCATCGAAAAGTCGTTAAAGTGGGAGTTAATTTCGACAGTAGTATGCGAACTATTGGAGAATGGATTATTGAAAACTAGGGAATAATCCTACATATTCCGGTATAATTCGGTGTAATCAGTTTTAATCCGGCATAAGCTGGTGTAGTCCGTTATAATCCGGCGGTCGCTGTTCTGTTGTCGTATCTTTGTTTCACTAACAGAAAGGGAGAATGTACTTCTTTTCGTAGAAACAACATTAAATATGGCAACAGTCACAGTTGTGCGCTACAAGCGCAGAAAACGAATTGGTGATGAGAAATCGCCGATGGTATTCGCCCTCAAACCCAAGTCGGGTGAGGCGAAAATCTATTCCATTGAGTTATTGGCACGAGAAATCGAAACGATTGGTTCGCTTTCGGTGGAAGATGTGTCGCACGTTATGAAATCCTTTGTCCGTGCGATGAAGAAAGTCCTGGTAGCAGGTAATAAAGTGAAAGTGGACGGGTTGGGTATCTTTTACACCACGCTGACCTGTCCCGGTGTGGAAGCGGAAAAGGATTGTAGTGTGAGAAACATCACTCGTGTCAATCTTCGTTTCAAAGTCGATAATTCCTTGCGGCTTGCCAATGATAGCACGGCAACCACTCGTGGCGGGGAGAATAATATGATTTTTGAATTGCTTACCGACAAGAAGAATGCCGCAGGGGGAACTGGCGGCGGTTCCGATGATTCCGGCAAGGGGGATGGCGGCTCCGGTGATGGCGGAGGTAGCGGAGAAGCTCCGGATCCGGCCGCTTAATAATTCTTTGCAGTGATGTACCCTCTCCAAACATAGACAATGTGCTTTTTCGGGAAGTTTGTGCACGACTTTCCGGAAGGGTTGAAAAAAACGTGAATAATAACCAGTAAAATGCAAAACAATGATTGACAAAATCTTAGAAGTTGTATTGGAAGTGCTGTTTTTCTTTCGCAGAAAGAGAAAAGCGAAAAGAGTGAAAGGACAGGTTGATGATGAGGAAGATTAACCTGATTGTGATCCACTGTTCCGCCACAAGGGCGGACAGGGATTTCACTGAAGACGATTTGGAAGTCTGCCATCGCCGGCGTGGTTTCAACGGGACGGGTTATCATTTTTATATCCGCAAAAATGGAGATATAAAGACCACCCGTGAGATTGAACGAATCGGTGCGCACGCAAAAGGACACAACCGGAACAGTATTGGCATCTGTTATGAGGGCGGACTTGACTGCCACGGTCATCCTGCCGATACCCGTACCGAATGGCAGGTTCATTCAATGCACGTACTGATTCTTACGCTCTTGCGTGATTATCCCGGCTGCCGGGTGTGCGGACATCGGGATTTGAGCCCCGATCTGAATGGAAACGGAGAGATTGAGCCCGAAGAGTGGATTAAGGCATGTCCGTGTTTCGAGGTGAAAGCCGAGTGGAATGGTTAGATAAAATCACCTTCGCTACAACTATCTGTGGCGAAGGTGATTTCGTTAAAAAGGGAAGTTTTGACACATTCTCTTTTTGATTTAGTTATTGCTTTTTGGTTTTTTACTTGGCAAATTCTTTATATATTTTCAGCAGCGATTCTGCCGTATTCCGCCATGAAAACAACTGGCTGCGTTGTATGCCATATTCCACTTGTTGCTGATAGAGTGTCTGGTCATTCTCCAGTTGCAGTATTTTTTCTGTAATATCATTGGAGTTGAACGGATCTGTCAGTAAAGCTCCCTCGCCTGCAATTTCGGGCATGGCTGATGTGTTTCCCGCAATGATGGGCGTTCCGCAAGCCATTGCCTCCAGCATCGGGATGCCGAAACTCTCGCGAAGCGATGGATAAAGGAATGCGAATGCACCGCAATAGAGTGCTGCAAGGTCGGTATTCGCAATATATCCCGGAGCGTGGATATAACTTTTGATTTCTGTAATATTTTCTTCTTCCAATATCCGGTCGATAACATCTCCCTTGAGGTCGGCAATGAGCAATGGCAACTTTTGGGTGGATTGTTTCAGATAGTCGCTATATGCTTTCAGCACTCTGGGAGTGTTCTTCTTAGGGTCGGTGTTTCCCAGAAAAAACAGATAATTGTCTGCATCAATATATTTTCGGGTGATCTCCGGAGCTTTGGGTTGTACATGGAAATGACTATTGAAACCGTTGTACACGGCTACTAATTGTTCTTCCGGCAGATGTAACGCTTCAAGAATTCGTTCACGCTCAAATTGCGAGACAGTGATAATCTTTTCACAGCTGGCAAGTACACGTGGAACTACCATCCGGCGGTAATACCAGCCCATTTCCTGATACCAGGTGAAGCTGGAAGAATGACGTTTTTCTAAATAAATAATGTCGTGTAGTGTCAGTATTAATGGTACGGGACATTGCAATGGGGCAGTGTTGCTTGTGCAGTGCAACAAATCGGGCATGATTTTTTTTACTGCGCGGGGAAGAGCCACTTGCTCCCAAAGGGGGTAAGTGGGGCATTTTAGTTCGATAATATGCATATTTTCCGATTCTTCCATGCATCTGTCTTCGCCAGAAGTAACGAAGATGAAATATTCGTTCTCATGGTCTATTTTTTGCAATTCCCGGATACTTTCAAGAGCAACGAAATCCATTCCGTGTTTATTAGTGCGGAAAATCCGTTGGGCTTCAATAGCGATTTTCATTGTTGTTTTCTTGTTATGTTTGATTTCTATTTATGGTATTCGCCATGCTCCGTATGGATAAACTTTTTATTGGCTCCTTTCAATTTAAATAAATTACCGATCATAGTAACAGCCAGCATAGGCATTTGGGTGATTGCTTTCCCTACCTGTTTGGTAAATAGTCTGCCGCCCGGTACGGGTAGCATCATGGCCGCTACTTGTGCAGCCGACAATATCCACCATTTGATGGCTATCATCCATTCGTTGCTGCCATTGCATAGGCTCAATATAAGGCCGGTAACGGTAAAGACGAAAGTCAGTCCGAAAACTCCTGCCAACTGAATCAATCGTGGCGGAAGCATCCATTGGCATATCTTGTCGCAATAGTCGAAATTTCCTTGTAAGAATGCTTTGGGTAAGTGAGGCAGCGAAGCACGGAGTGCGCCGAATTGTGCAGCTATCCAGCGTTTGCGCTGGTTGCTGATGGCTTCTTTCTTTTGTGTTTTTTCGTCAAACACAAGCAGGTCGGGCAGATAAACGGTATAGATGCGTTGTTGCAGGAGCATCGCTTCCAATTCTTTGTCTTCACCTGCCGTCTGGAGATATTTCACATTCTGATGAAACCATTCTGCTTCGAATGCCATTCCTGAACCGGATAGTCCGGCAGAAAGTCCTACTGCGTTATGTCCGCTGCGGAAGAAACCATTGTTTATTTCTTCGCTGGCGCTGTCAAGCACGGAAATGTCTGTGTTCAGATTCTTTCCTGTCCGGTGTGCCTGTACGGATTTTATGCCGCTGTCAAAAACGCGGTTGATGGTAGACAGGAAATCGGGCGTAGTCATGTTGTCGGCATCCATGATGACTATAATGTCGAATGCATTTGTATCAATGGAATCCATGGCCATTGCCAGTGCTTTGGCTTTCGAACTTTCCTTGTAATTTGCCATCAACAGGCGGATGGGAAGGGCTGCCAGAGCGTCGTTTGTTTCCGGTCGCATCTGATCGGAAATGACTATGATCTCATAGAGTTCCTTCGGATAGTCCTGTTCAAGAAAACTCTGTATGGAAGCAACAATCACGCGGTCTTCCTTGTAGGCGGGAAAGAGCACGACGATGCGTCGGAGCGTACGGGCTTCGGGGTATTGGGGAGCCCGGTAAAACTTGGAGGCAATAGCGTATAGCAATAGGTAGCATACGCAAAACACCAGGGGAATGTAGAGAATCCAGTCAATAATGTTCATAGTATCTAGAGTTTTTATGCGTTTTTACTGTTATTATTTGATGAGGACATGAATAGCCCTGTGCAGACCCCATAATAGGTGGCACAAAATAGGTCGAAACGGCCTTTGAAGGCGAATGACAGACTGTTTTTACCGGCTGCAATGGTGCTCTGGTAAAGTACGGACATCAATCGTTCCATGCCTTTCATATTACGGCGGGCATAGAGCAGGCGATTTCGTGTCAGGAAATAGGTGCGTAGTTTGCTTAGTTGCCCGGTGCTTTGACTTTCTTTATGAAAAACAGTGCAACGCGGCTCATACCATAGTTCGTATCCGGCACGGGTCATGCTTGTACTCCAATCGAGTTCTTCGTAGTAAAGGAAGAAGATTTCCGGCATCATTCCGATTTTTTCAATCACTTCGCGTTTGATAATCATGGCTGCCCCGTGTAGATAGGGGGTAGGATGGGGGGTATCGTAGCTTCCGTCATCGGGACAGTCGAAGCCCAGCATATTGTTGCGCAATGTTATCTTTGTCAGCGGGGTAAATCCTGCAAACTGTATGTGTTGCGGTGGAAAGGCGAAACGTATTTTAGGTGACACGCCTCCGATTTCCGGACGACTTTCCAGTCGTTCTACCAAGTAGGCGATTTCATCGGATTCGATATAGGTATCGTTATTGATAAGGAAAATGTATTTGCCTTTTGCTGCACGGATTCCAATGTTGTTGCCACCGGAAAAACCTCCGTTCTCATTGCTGCGGATGCTGATAACCGTTGGATATAATTCGTGTATTTTGGCTGCTTCATCTTCGCGTGAAGCATTGTCTACCACTATGATTTCATAGCTCACGGACTTCAGCTTTTTGTGCAGTGATTCTATCAGTTCACAGGTGTCTTTGAACCCGTTGTAACAGATGGTAATAAATGATATGTCGGGACTACTGTTTGTCATTCTTGTTCGTTGATTTCGTTATTAGATAACTGCCGTTCTTTTTCTTCGCTTTCTTCACTTTCTTCACTTTCTTCTTTCTCTTCACTGATACGCTTGTCGATATGTGGAGCCGCAAAACAGAGTGCAAAGCCTATGTATACGGGCAACTGGTTGGGATACTGCATAATGTCGTTGACATAGGTGGCGATAAAAAATCCGGCATCCATACAGAGCCATGCCGCGATAAGTCCGCGCAGACCTTTATTGCGTACTTTAAACATGAGTATCCAGGAGCACCAGGCAAAGAGAATACCGTGTATGGAAAGGTAGAGTATCAGTCCGACGATTCCCGTTTCTACCCATACGCTGACTAGCCACGAGTCGGGCGGGTAGGGCATCTGCTCTCGCGAATCGAAGTTGCCGGCTTTGGAGAGTCCAATGCCGTAGCCTAACGGTTTCTTTGCCATCAATTCTTTCATCCTTTGCCGGTTTTCGACACGCACCTGATAGGAAGCGTCTTCGGATGGATGGAAAGAGGAGCGCATTTTGTGGATATATTGGTTTCCGCTTCCGATATTGGTATAACTGAAAAACACGAAAACACTGATGGATATGAATATACCTGCCAATAACGCTTTCCAGTTTTTGGCAATGACGGTTATCATTAACATTCCTCCCATGATGACTCCCATAGCTGCACGGGTTCCCGAAATACCCATTCCGTAAAGTCCCCCGACGGCGATGCAGAGGAAGTAAATGCGGAGCCATTTGGACTTCACAAAAAAGGCGGAGATGGCAAAGACCACAGCGGACATAGCAGCGTGTACTCCGTAGTTTGCTGCATCGGAGAAGCAGGAGAAATAGCGGATGCCCGACCAGATGATGTGTGTACGCCATCCGCCCAGCACGTGCAGGAAATAGAGGTCTTTGGAACTGAAACCATAGTTTTTCTGCCAGTAACCTTTTATTGTAAAGATAAGGACGAATACCGACCAGATGATTAATAGCAGCTCGATGTCTTTTTTAGTGCGGACGACAAGCGGAACAACAAAGGCGCATATTAAAGGTATCAGCGCATAAGGGGTAAGGTTGATGTTCCATGCTGCCAGCACGTTGTTGGGATTCAGAATCTCAAGGAGATAGAAACACAACCAGGCTGTGAACATATAGGTCATGACGTTTTGACCTGCTTTCCAGTTGGTTTGCTCATCGTTGCTAAGTTGTATCAAACAGATGGTAGTGAATAACAAGATAATTATCATAGAGAATAACCCTACCTTGATATTTACTAACATACCTGCTGCCACCAACACAAATTGTAAAGCAAGCAGGATATGGAAAGTTACTATCTTATTATTCGTCATCGTCTTCTTCTTCAGTCTCTTTTGCTTTTCTGCTTAGATTGAATTTGATTTTTTCTGTAAGTGACAATTGGCTGAAACGATAGCTGGCTCTACGCAATAAGGTGTATGGCGGAAGTTGTCCTGTGAAGTCTTCCACTGCTTCACGCTTGGCGTTGGTCAGGCACACGCGGAACGGAACATCATTTTTACCCATTTGTGTCATGAGTTGCTCGCAAAGTTGTTTGTCGATGGTTTTCCATCCGCGGTCTGCCGGACTGACCAGAATGTTGACATTAGCGTCGTTCAACAGTGCAGTCGGGATATTGCTTGACGACAATGGCGGATAGGCAACGATCAGTATGTCTTCTCCTTGCAAGGTGTAAAAATCAGTAATGTTTTTTGCTAACAGATATTGAGTGGAATCTGTGTTGAAATCTTCTCCGTACGTGATGAATCTTGTATTTAACATCCGGCTTTGCATATATCCGCAGATCAGGTTTCCAACGATGTCCTCACCGGAGTTTTCGCTGGTACTGAACAGGTTGATGATAAACACGCCGGGTGATTTCCGTTTCGTTAGGAAGCGGAGTATGGAGTTGCTCAACTCTTTGATAGAAAGTTGGACGTAGGTTTTGGTTAGTCCGCCATAACGGGAGGAAGAGGGGGTGGGAACGGCTCCTATAACCTTAAATCCGGTCACTCGTTTGGTGCGGTTTGCATCACGCAGCGTTCTGTCAAGAATTTCAATTAGTAATAGTAAGGCGATGATTATTAGGAAACTACCTATACAAGCGGCAATGACAATTTGCTTGCGGTTGGTCGAGTTGGATGCAATTGGATAGGTAGGTTCATTGAGTACTTTCAATGTGGCAGAAGTCATTTCCAGATTTTTCTTTCTCAACAGAGCTTCGTTGTAGCTCTGCAACACGGTCAGGTAACTACGTTCCGTGAAGTTGATGGAGCGTTCCTTTTGCTTGATGGTGGTACCCACGGGGGCAAAAAATACGTAACGGTCGTTCAATTCCTGACGGGCATTTTGCACAATTAGTAGTTCGGCCTTAGCTTTTTCAAACAACAAAGTTTGTTCCAGCCATTGGTCGATGATATTGGTCCGGCTGGCACCTTCTTTGGTGTATTTATGACTTACGTAGGAGGTGGTTAAATCATTCAATTCTTGTTTAAGTTCGTTCAAACGTTTTTTGTCACCTGTCATAGATTCGGTATCTTTTTGCTTGGAGTCGCTCATCGCTTCCACTTCCGAGATTTTACTGGTGATATTGGATGCTTCTCTTAATTTGTCTACAAATTCCATGTTCTTGAGCACTTGCTTGGCATTGCTGTCCATGTGCTTTTCCAGTTCTTCGAGCATCGATTTGGTACTGTTGTATGCAAAAAGCGCATCTTGTTCCCGCAGCTCGAATTCTTTACTGATGGCCGCGATTTCTTTGGTCTCATCCAGATAGTTGATGATACGTTTTTCTACATTGTACTTGGTCAGGTCGTCTTCCTCCGAGTTAAGTTTTTTGCCGATGCGTTTCAACTCTTCCTCAAAGTATTTGATGACTTTGTCTGTTTCTCCGTAACGGATACGGCGGTATTCTTCCACAAACTCATCCATCAGGATGCTTACTGTGTTGTAGGCTATGCCGGGATCTCCGGAAGTATAACTGATGTCCAGCAAATCACTCGTGAGCCGGCGTTGCACTTTGATGTTTTTCAAAGCATTGTAGCTGTAGAATGGGTGATTGTAGTAGAACATTTCATAGATATAGTTACCTTTTTTCGGACGCATATATGCTTCCAGATTGGCAACTGTTTTATCTTCGCTCGATTTGTCGATCAGCTTTAATATTTCCGGTCCATGCGGACTGTTTATTAAGTGGTTGTAGGTGTAATTGTAGCTGGATGGAGTGATTCCGTCATTGTCGTTATCCGGATTTCCCTGGATAAGTACACGGGCAAATAATCGCAGGAATACTCTTTTCAGAGTGCTCTCGGCTTGCATGATACTAATCAGGTTGTCCATCGAATTTTGTACTGTCGCCCAGTCTGTGCGTTTATCGCTCTCCAAGTTATATCCCGAAGCTACTCCGGTATAAAGTGTTGCTTTCACATCGTATCCACCCCGCATGTGGCGTGTGTAGTAGAAAACGAGTAATGTGAAGATAGCAGTCCCTACCAGTATCAGCCAGCGGTGGCGAAAGAGGGTTCGTATGATAGAAATGATGAAGTTCATATCTTATTCTTTTATTTTCGTATTAGAGGAGTACGCGAAATAACCTCGAGTATCATCAAGCTTTTGGTCAATTCAAACTTGCTATTCTCATATGCTTCACGTGCAGTGGACTGTCTTTCTTTATCTACGGCCAAATCGGAAGATTCTATGGTTCCGTTGGCAAAATTCTTTTCAGAAATTTCATATTGCACATTAGCAAGTACCAAACTTTCACTTCTCATTTTAAGTACTCTTATCTGTGAGGTAGCCATCGCATACATCTCAATAATATTCTTCTTGATTTCGTCGTACTTCACTTCCCGTTCCAATTCTGCACTGCGTAATGTAAGCCTTTGTCGGCTGACTCGCCCTTTGAGGTCGAATAGGTCATCTAAAGGGATGCTTAGCCCTGCACCTACCGTGTAACCATTCTGTGCCTGGGTGGAGTAGGTGAGGTATGGAGCGACTGCCACGTCCGTAAAAGTGGACTCATTGCCGAACATTCCATATTGATAGCTTCCCCGTAAACTGAAGAAACCTAGAAATGACCATTTCTCTTTTTGGAGTAATTTGCGCTCGATTCTCGCTTTTACGTCCGCCATCTCATAAATAGGGCTGTTCTTGGCGTTTTCGAATAAAACGGATAGTGGGGGGAGAATTATTTTACTATAATCTTCTTCATTTAGTTGAGAATAGTCAGACACTTCTTGTGCAACTACACGGGTGGTAGAGATGAATAGAAGTAATAGCCCCGAAAAAAAACATATAAATTGCTTCATAAAAAAATCCTATTATTTGCTCTTGCTGTGTTATAGCTTGCGCAAATATAAGGATTAATTTCATTTATGTACAGTCTTTTATTATCTATTTTGCAGTCTTGCGTGTAAATTGTGCACAGATCGTTGCTAAAACGGTATTAGAAGGCTTCTGTCATGTTGAAGTAGAACAGATTCTGCTTGTTCACCATGTCCCTTCCGAAGTCGAGACGTACATTCATACGGGGTTGAACTTCAATGCGTAATCCCAGTCCGAGGTTGGGAAGCACACCTTCTATCTTGCCCGGAGTGGGGCCCATGAATCCGCATCCTCCCCAGGCTACATATCCTATATGACTTAACATCTTTTTCACCCAAGTGCTTTTGTCCGTATTTATCATCTGGCGGTATTCGGCCATCATGACATGCGAGGACTTGTCGCGAAACTGTCCCATGTAGTAACCGCGAAGATCGAAGGGGGTTCCGCTAAGTACATATTTTGTTAGGGGCACATTTCCGAATGCGTTTTTGCTTTGCACTGTCCAGGCTATCACCTTGCGGCGGCCTACTGTTTTGTATTGACGATAGTCGATTTCCAAACGGTAAAAGTTATTATCGCTTCCGAATACTTTATTATACATCATTCCCCGGAAGTCGAGGTAGGTTCCGTTATATGCATTTGCGGGAATATCACGTGTGTCATACGTCAGCAGGAAACCGAGTCCGGAGCTGAAATTTTCGTATCCGCTTTCTGTACCTCCTGCCGCCATATACGAGGGTTCATTAACCATTCCGGCAGCCGGCCTGGTAATTTTATCATAGTTCAAATCGACTTGGGGACCTGCAAAAATGTTGCTTTCTCCCAGACGGAACAGGAACCAGGGGTTTACTTGGATGCCACTGTAACGGTATTCGCTGGTATCTTCTCCACGTTCATAATCTTTATTAGTGGAATAGCCGATGCCATAAAAGTTCTCGATCGTATTTTTATAAGAAAAAGTTCCGAAGATACGGAAGCGGTCTCCTTTAAAAAAAAGTTGTGGTTTTGTCATCAAGTTCAGCCCACCTTTGAACATCAAGGCAATGGCCACTGGCACTACCGAACGTCGTTGGGTGGTATCACTCGGATTCATCCGGAACGTCATCAAGGCACTACCGCCTACCAATACACCGAAGTCCGGTGTGTAGCTGGGACCACCTAATATGTTATAGTGCAAATTTCGTTTTGCTACACGCTGGCGGCGCAACTCGTGCTTTGAAAGGGCAGGAATGGTATCTGACGGGATGTCTTCAATATCTACATCGCTCTTTACTGCCGTACTGTTAGCCGCGGCTGACATCATATTGATGGATGGAAGCATCATCAATATTCCTATTATATATTTCTTCATAATTTCTCTGTGAGGAATTTGACTGCAAAGAAAACTCTTTTATTTTGATTAGTTTTGAAGTTCTTAGATAATAAATCTAAAAAAGTCATTCTAAGGGCAAATAAAGGCTATTTTGGTATGCGGATTTTCCCTAACAGTAGAGGGATATGCTTCTTGCAGAATATAATGAGTGGATAATTGATTGCTGTAATAAGTAGACTTATAATAAAGGCTATGAATGTAGAGTAGGTAATATTATCGATATGCAGGTATTTTTCTATAGCAAAATTGAATACACCTATGAACATCCAATGTATACCTAAAATAACCATTGTTCCTATTGATACATTATAATTTATGGTGGATGTAATTTGATTGAGTATAAATCCGATTCCAAGAATCATACAGCTTCCGGTGAATCCCAGGAGGTAGAAATTTACCATTTCGGGCAGTGTTGTATAGTTACTGGTGTATCCCATCGAAAAAAATGTGGCAAATGAAACAATGGACAAAAGCAGCCAGATGATACTTTGATGCAAGGAATTTGCGATGTTTTTTATTTTTGTCCGTTTCAATGTTTGTCCTGTATAAAAGAATATTTGCAATGCGAAAAACCCATGTGTGGTATAGGTGCCATAAATGGAGTTTTGGTTGAGCCAATAACAAATGAGTATGGAGACTAGGCTGCTGATACCTGCCGTCAACCAGTATAATGATTGTTTTCTTTGTATAATGTAGGAGTATATTTTTATCATAAACAGGCAATATATAAACCATGTGGGACCGTTAATGGGGTCTGATGACAGTGATTGAATGAGGGGGTGTATGATGCTATTGTGTATATTGATGACTTGATGAGGTACTATAAGTTCTCTAACAAACCAATACGGGTAAAAAATGAATTGATAGATGAGATAGGGGAGCAGCAAAGTCTTGAGATCCTTATATAATTCTTCTTTTATTGTTCCTTTAGGGTTGTATAAGTAACCGGATATAAGAAAGAAAAGTGGCATGTGGAAGGAATAAATGATCGTGTGCGTCTCTGATTGCATCGGTACATGTCCCCAAATAACTAGGAATATAGCTATTGACTTACTCCAGTCAATCCAATTATATCGTACAGTTTTTACGCTTGTCATTTTGTTGTGTTTTAATTTTGCGTGCAAATATACGATTATTTATTCTAATTGCAGGTTTTTCTATAATAAGTTATTATTGTTTGCTAAAAAACATTATTCGTTTTTTAGGAGTTTGTTTGCATATATCTAAGAATTCAATAACCTTTGCAAAAGAGTAATATGTTTCATCTATTATAAGAAGGTGAAATATGACAACATTTTAATATCAAATCAATGAATAAACAGATTTTATCAATTTTTGTTTTCTGTGCTTTTTCTTATTCTACACAAGCGCAAGAAGTGAAAGGTGGCATCAGCGACTCCATGATGCAACAAATCAAGCAGAGTTACGCAAACACTCCTGCCGACAAGGCTATCCGCAACGCTATCGGCAGCAACGACATCCGTAAACTGGCTCTCAACCAGGATAACCTGAAGGGGATGGATACACATTTCTCCATCAAAGTGCCTTCCAAAGGTATTACCGATCAGAAATCTTCCGGCCGTTGCTGGCTTTTCACTGGTCTGAATGTGATGCGTGCCAAAGCGATTGCCAAACATAACCTCGGCTCGTTCGAATTCTCGCAAACTTATCCTTTCTTCTTCGATCAGCTGGAGAAAGCTAATCTCTTTCTACAAGGTATTATCGACACCAGCAGTAAGCCGATGGACGATAAAATGGTGGAATGGCTCTTCCGCAATCCTTTGAGTGACGGTGGAACATTCACCGGTGTAGCCGATATCGTCAGTAAATACGGGCTTGTTCCCAAAGATGTGATGCCGGAAACCAATAGCAGTGAAAATACCTCCCGCATGGCAGGTCTGATCGCCCTGAAACTTCGTGAGCAGGGGCTTCAACTCCGTGATCTCGCTGCGCAAGGTGCCAAACCTGCTGCCCTTGAGAAAACAAAAACAGAAATGTTGAGCACCATCTATCGCATGTTAGTGCTGAATCTCGGTGTTCCTCCCACTGAATTTACCTGGACTGAATGCAACGCTAAAGGCGAGCCTGTATCTACCGAAACTTACACTCCGCTTTCTTTCCTGAAGAAGTATGGTGACGAAAAACTGATTGACAATTATGTCATGTTAATGAACGATCCGAGCCGTGAATATTATAAATGTTATGAGATAGACTACGACCGCCACCGTTACGACGGCAAAAACTGGACGTATGTCAATCTCCCCATCGAGGACATCAAAGAAATGGCTATTTCTTCTCTCAGGGATAGCACAATGATGTATTTTTCTTGCGATGTAGGTAAATTCCTAAACTCCGATCGTGGTTTACTGGATGTCAAAAACTACGATTACGAATCCCTTATGGGTACTTCTTTTGGCATGAACAAGAAGCAACGCATCCAAAGTTTCGCCAGTGGCTCCAGTCACGCCATGACTCTTATGGCCGTCGATCTTGACAAAAACGGAAAACCGACGAAATGGATGGTTGAAAATAGTTGGGGAGCAACCTCCGGTTATCAAGGACATCTCATCATGACGGATGACTGGTTTGATGAATATATGTTCCGTCTGGTAGTAGAAACGAAATACGCATCGAAAAAAGCTCTTGAGGTGTTGAAACAGAAACCTATTCGACTTCCTGCCTGGGACCCTATGTTTGCCGGAGAGGAATAACCACTTTGCATAGACCTGTATGCCGCGAGGTCTCCAATTTTTCTTTGGTTCTTTCTTTTGCTTCAAAGAGGCAAAAGAAAGAACGTGCACGAACACGAAAGGAATTACGGATATTTTTCCGTAATTCCTTTCTTTTTTCCTCCCGAATCCCAATCTTATTTATTACTTTTGCGGCAAATTTATGAAACCATTATTTTATCTAGCATGGCAAATGTAATAAAGTTACGTAAAGGCCTTGACATAAACCTGAAAGGTAAAGCTGCTGAAACGTACGCAACAGTAAAAGAACCGGGGTTCTACGCACTCGTACCCGATGACTTTCCTGGAGTGACGCCTAAGGTAGTCGTGAAAGAGCAGGAGTATGTAATGGCTGGTGGACCCTTGTTTATCGACAAGTATCATCCTGAAGTGAAATTTGTTTCGCCGGTGAGCGGCGTGGTGACGAGTGTTGAACGTGGTGCTCGTCGTAAGGTGTTGAACATCGTAGTGGAAGCTGCTGCAGAGCAGGACTATGAAGATTTTGGAAAAAAGAATGTTGCTTCGATGGATGCTGAAGCTGTGAGAACCGCTTTGTTGGAAGCCGGACTTTTCGCGTTTATCAAACAGCGCCCTTATGACATCATTGCTGATCCGACGGTCACTCCGAAAGGAATCTTTGTATCCGCATTCGACACTAATCCGTTAGCTCCGGATTTTGAGTTTGCCCTCAAAGGTGAAGAAACAAACTTCCAGACAGGACTTGATGCTCTTGCCAAACTGGCAAAAACCTATCTGAATATCAGTGTGAAACAGAACGCTGCTGCACTGACACAGGCTAAGAATGTTACAATCACCGCTTTCGACGGACCGAACCCTGCGGGTAATGTAGGTGTTCAGATCAACCATCTCGATCCCGTATCCAAGGGAGAAACGGTATGGACTATTGATCCGCAAGCCGTAATCTTCATTGGCCGCCTTTTCAATACAGGTCGTGTAGATTTCACCCGTACAATAGCTGTGACAGGTTCCGAAGTGTTGAAACCTGCATACTGCAAACTCCGGGTAGGCGCATTGCTCACCAACGTGTTTGCCGGTAATGTAACAAAAGACAAAGACTTACGCTATATCAGCGGTAATGTGCTGACAGGAAAGCAAGTATCTCCGAACGGATTCTTGGGAGCATTCCACAGCCAACTGACTGTGATCCCCGAAGGTGACGACATTCACGAAATGCTCGGATGGATCATGCCGCGCTTCAACCAGTTCAGTGCCAACCATTCTTATTTCAGCTGGTTGATGGGTAAGAAGGAATATACGCTGGATGCCCGCATCAAAGGTGGCGAACGTCACATGATTATGTCGGGTGAATACGATAGGGTATTCCCGATGGATATCCTGCCCGAATATCTGATTAAAGCAATCATCGCCGGTGACATCGACC
Organism: Bacteroides sp. D55t1_190419_B8; assembly: GCF_015558905.1. Taxonomy (NCBI): domain Bacteria; kingdom Pseudomonadati; phylum Bacteroidota; class Bacteroidia; order Bacteroidales; family Bacteroidaceae; genus Bacteroides; species Bacteroides sp. D55t1_190419_B8. The sequence continues at coordinate 70,352 of NZ_JADMOU010000015.1, read as the reverse complement.
GTATGGAAGCACTTGGCATCTATGAAGTGGCTCCTGAAGATTTCGCTCTTTGCGAATTCGTCTGCTCTTCGAAGATGGAACTGCAACGCATCGTTCGTGCCGGACTTGATATGCTCCGTTCGGAAATGGCATAGGAGAATTAAGAATTAAAAATTAAAAATTAAAAAATGATAGTTGAGACTTTATGAAATTGTCTTCTGGTAAACACAGCGTAGCTATTTCTCAATTCTCAATTTTCAATTCTCAATTTAATAAATGAAAGCGTTAAGAAATTATCTCGATAAGATAAAGCCGAACTTTGAAGAGGGCGGCAAATTCCACGCATTCCAGTCGGTGTTTGACGGCTTCGAAACATTCCTGTTCGTGCCCAACAAGACTGCGAAAACGGGAACGCACATACATGACGCAATTGATAGCAAGCGCATCATGTCGATTGTGGTTATTTCGTTGGTACCGGCTTTGCTGTTCGGTATGTATAACGTAGGTTACCAGCATTTCACTCACACGGGTGCTACTGGCAGCTTTATCGAAATGTTTGCATACGGATTCCTGGCAGTACTGCCTAAAATTATCGTATCTTATGTAGTAGGTTTGGGTATTGAGTTCGTGGTAGCTCAATGGAAGAAAGAAGAAATACAGGAAGGATTCCTCGTTTCCGGTATCTTGATCCCGATGATCGTTCCGGTTGACTGTCCGCTGTGGATTCTTGCCGTAGCTACTGCATTCTCTGTTATCTTTGCAAAAGAAGTATTCGGTGGTACAGGTATGAACGTATTCAACGTTGCGTTGATTACGCGTGCATTCCTGTTTTTCGCATATCCGACTAAGATGTCCGGTGATGCCGTTTGGGTATCAGGCGACAGTATTTTCGGTCTGGGACAAAGCGTAGACGGACTTACCGTTGCCACTCCGCTGGGACAAGCTGCTACATCTGGTAGTGTTCCTGCATTCAACATGGATATGATTACAGGTCTGATTCCGGGTTCTATCGGTGAAACCAGCGTGATCGCTATTCTGATTGGTGCGGTTATCTTGCTTTGGACAGGCGTTGCTAGTTGGAAGACAATGATTTCCGTATTTGTCGGTGGTGCATTTATGGCATGGGTATTCAACTCAATCGGCATGGAAAACAACACAATGGCTCAAATGCCTTGGTACGAACACCTCGTTCTCGGTGGTTTCTGCTTCGGTGCCGTATTTATGGCTACTGACCCTGTGACTTCCGCTCGTACGGAAAGAGGTAAATATATCTTCGGATTCCTGATCGGTGTGATGGCTATCGTTATCCGCGTACTGAATCCGGGTTATCCGGAAGGTATGATGCTTGCCATCCTGCTGATGAACATCTTCGCTCCGCTGATCGACTACTGTGTAGTACAGGGTAACATCAGCCGTCGCGAAAAACGCGCTATCAAGTCTAACCAATAAATACCGAAAGAAAATGAATACGAATAGTAATAGTTATACTATCATTTATGCTTCGGTAATGGTTATTATCGTAGCATTCCTGCTGGCATTCGTTAGTTCTTCATTGAAATCTACACAAGATAAGAATGTGCAGTTGGACACTAAGAAACAGATACTCGCTGCATTGAACATTAAAAATGTGGAAGATGCGGATGCTGAATATAAGAAATATGTGAAAGGGGACATGCTGATGAACGTAGACGGTACGCTGACTGAAAATACAGGTGAATTTGCTACCAACTACGAGAAAGAAGCGAAAGAACAACAACGTCTGCACGTGTTTGTATGCGAAGTGGACGGTCAGACCAAATATGTGGTTCCTGTTTATGGTGCCGGTCTTTGGGGAGCTATCTGGGGATATGTTGCACTGAACGAGGATAAAGATACCGTTTACGGTACTTATTTCTCACACGCTAGTGAAACTCCGGGGTTGGGTGCTGAAATTGCAACCGAACATTTCCAGAATGAATTCGTTGGAAAGAAGACTTTGGAGGATGGCTCTATTGCTCTTGGAGTTGTGAAGAATGGCAAGGTGGAAAAACCTGAATATCAGGTGGACGGTATCTCTGGTGGTACAATCACTTCTGTAGGTGTAGATGCCATGCTGAAGACTTGCCTGAATAGTTACTTGAGTTTTTTAACTAAATAATAAGGAGGAGAAAGATAGAATATGGGACAACTGTTTTCAAAGAGAAATAAAGAAGTATTCTCTGCTCCGTTGGGAATTGATAACCCGGTAACCGTACAGGTGCTCGGTATCTGTTCTGCACTTGCTGTCACTGCAAAACTGGAGCCTGCTATTGTAATGGGACTTTCAGTAACAGTGATTACTGCATTTGCTAACGTCGTTATTTCATTGTTGCGCAAAACCATTCCTAACCGTATCCGTATTATCGTTCAGTTGGTAGTGGTAGCCGCTTTGGTAACTATTGTAAGTGAAGTTCTGAAAGCGTATGCTTATGATGTAAGTGTTCAGCTTTCTGTATATGTAGGTTTGATTATCACTAACTGTATCCTGATGGGGCGTCTGGAAGCATTTGCCATGCAGAATGGTCCTTGGGAGTCTTTCTTGGACGGTGTAGGTAATGGTTTGGGATATGCCAAAATTTTGATAATCGTCGCTTTCTTCCGCGAACTGCTTGGCTCGGGAACATTGCTCGGTTTCAATATCCTGAACTATGAGCCTATCCGGAATATCGGATACGTAAATAACGGTTTGATGTTGATGCCGCCGATGGCATTGATTATCGTAGCTTGCATTATATGGTATCAACGTGCACGTCACAAAGAACTGCAAGAAGAAAGTAATTAATTCTTCATTCTTAATTCTTAATTAAAAGATATGGAACATTTATTAAGTTTATTCGTCCGCTCTATCTTTGTGGACAATATGATATTCGCATTCTTCCTGGGTATGTGCTCATACCTGGCTGTTTCGAAGAATGTGAAGACTGCCGTAGGACTGGGTATTGCTGTGACTTTCGTGTTACTGGTAACGCTTCCGGTGAACTACTTGTTGCAAACCAAAGTGCTGGCTGCTAATGCTATCATTGAAGGTGTCGACCTTAGTTTCTTGAGCTTTATTCTTTTCATTGCCGTTATTGCCGGTATCGTGCAGTTGGTGGAGATGGTGGTAGAGCGTTTCAGTCCGTCGCTGTATGCTTCACTGGGTATCTTCCTGCCGTTGATTGCCGTTAACTGTGCTATCATGGGTGCTTCTCTGTTTATGCAGCAACGTATCAATCTCGCTCCAAGCGATCCGAAATACATTGGAGATATCTGGGATGCTCTCTCTTATGCATTGGGTTCCGGTATCGGTTGGTTACTGGCTATCGTAGGTCTGGCTGCTATCCGCGAGAAAATGGCTTACTCTGACGTACCTGCTCCGTTGAAAGGATTGGGGATCACATTTATCACAGTAGGTCTGATGGCAATCGCATTTATGTGTTTCTCTGGTTTGAACATCTAAAAAGAAAGGAATAAGACAATGGATATGAATTTAATATTAGCGAGCATTGGGGTATTCCTTGTGGTTATTCTGTTGCTTGTTGTAATCTTGTTGGTTGCCAAAAATTTCTTGGTGCCATCAGGAGACGTGAAACTGACAATCAACGGCGAAAAGGAATTGGAAGTGGCTTCCGGTTCTACTTTGCTCAATACGCTGTCTGTAAACGGAGTATTCCTGTCATCTGCTTGTGGTGGTAAGGGTTCTTGCGGACAGTGCAAATGCCAGGTACTCGAAGGTGGTGGAGAAATCCTGCCTTCTGAAGTTCCTCACTTCAGCCGTAAACAGCAACAAGACCACTGGCGTCTGGGCTGTCAGGTGAAAGTGAAAAGTGATATGGCTATCAAGATCGACGAATCTATCTTGGGTGTGAAGGAGTGGGAGTGCGAAGTAATCTCCAACAAGAACGTGGCTACGTTTATCAAAGAGTTTATCGTTGCTTTGCCTAAAGGCGAACACATGGACTTTATCCCGGGCTCTTACGCACAAATCAAGATTCCTAAATTCTCAATGGATTATGACAAGGACATTGATAAAAAATTGATCGGTGACGAATATCTGCCTGCATGGGAGAAATTCGGTTTGATGGGACTGAAATGTAAGAATGACGAAGAAACAATTCGTGCTTACTCTATGGCCAACTATCCTGCCGAAGGTGACCGTATCATGTTGACAGTACGTATCGCTACTCCGCCGTTCAAACCGAAAGAACAGGGTCCTGGATTTATGGACGTAATGCCGGGTATCGCTTCTTCTTATATTTTTACCCTGAAACCAGGTGATAAGGTAATAATGAGCGGTCCTTACGGAGACTTCCACCCGATTCTGGATTCTAACAAGGAAATGATGTGGATTGGTGGTGGTGCCGGTATGGCTCCGTTGCGTGCACAAATCATGCACTTGACCAAGACGCTGCACGTTACTGATCGTAAGATGTCATACTTCTACGGTGCTCGTGCATTGAATGAAGTGTTCTATCTGGAAGATTTCCTGCAGATCGAAAAGGATTTCCCGAACTTTACTTTCCATCTGGCACTCGACCGTCCGGATCCTGCTGCTGATGCTGCAGGCGTGAAGTATACTCCGGGATTCGTTCACAACGTAATCTACGAAACTTACCTGAAGAATCACGAAGCTCCTGAAGATATTGAATACTATATGTGTGGTCCTGGCCCGATGTCGAAAGCTGTTGAGAAGATGCTTGACGATCTTGGCGTTCCGGCACAGAACCTGATGTTCGATAACTTCGGAGGATAATTCGCGGAAGAGAACAATCGGTCGGTAAAATGACCGGAAAGAATATATAAAACAGAGCGGGAAATCTGAAAAGCAGTAGTGCTTCTTGGATTTCCCGCTTCTTTTTTAGGGTATTCCATGATGTCTTTCCGCTATGTTTTCTATCTATTTTATGTCTGTTTAAAAGATAGTTCTCCTTTTTTATCTGTACTTATCTATTATATTCGTATATTTGGCTACACAATAGAATTTTTAAACACAATAGGTTATGGAATATCATCGTATATCTTTCATCCACAATGATACAGAGTATTCATTTGTTAAAGCAATGAGTTCGAACTTAACGGGATATGCATTAGTAACAGCTTGTAGGACAGAAGTAACCATTTACATGAAAGAGAACAACCTGAAAGGTTATTATATATTGACCGGCATGGCTAAAGTTTAATTGTATGAAAAATGAAATTATACAGTCGGCTCTCCGCAATTTGAAGATTAAAGAGCTGAATCCGATGCAGGAAGCATCACTTGAACAAGCTACCGGAAGAAAAGACGTTATACTGTTGTCACCGACAGGATCGGGCAAGACATTGGCCTATCTGTTGCCTTTGCTTCTTACCCTAAAACCGAATGATGACAGCGTGCAGGTGCTGATTCTGGTTCCTTCACGTGAGTTGGCATTACAAATTGACTCTGTGTTCAAAGCAATGGGGACTCCCTGGAAAACCTGTTGTTGTTATGGTGGACATCCTATCGCTGAAGAAAAGAAGAGTATAGTGGGTAATCATCCTGCTATCATCATCGGTACTCCGGGACGTATCACCGACCATCTGTCGAAAGGAAATTTCAATCCTGAAACCATTGAGACTTTAATTATCGATGAATTTGACAAATCTTTGGAGTTTGGTTTCCATGATGAAATGGCAGAGATTATCACGCAGCTTCCGGGATTAAAAAAACGTATATTACTTTCGGCTACCGATGCTGAAGAGATTCCTGAATTTACAGGATTGAACCGCACGGTGAAGTTGGATTTTCTTTCGGACGCTTCTGAAGAACAGGGGGCCCGTTTGAAACTGATGAAGGTACTTTCTCCTTCCAAAGATAAGATTGATACTTTATATAATTTGCTTTGTACATTGGGAAGCAGTTCGAGCATCGTATTCTGTAATCATCGGGATGCAGTGGATCGTGTGCATCAGTTATTGGCGGATAAAAAACTGTCTGCAGAACGTTTTCATGGTGGTATGGAACAGCCGGACCGCGAACGTGCGCTCTACAAATTCCGTAACGGCAGTTGTCATGTGTTGATTTCTACCGATTTGGCTGCCCGTGGACTGGATATTCCGGAGGTGGGACATATTGTTCATTATCATTTGCCGGTGAATGAAGAAGCTTTTACGCACCGCAATGGACGAACAGCACGTTGGGATGCTACCGGAACGTCCTATCTGATTTTGCATGCCGAAGAGAAACTTCCTCCTTATATTCCGGAAGATATGGAAACAGTAGTGTTACCTGAAAATCCTCCCCGTCCTCCGAAATCGGTTTGGGCTACCATTTATATAGGTAAAGGAAAAAAGGAGAAACTTAGCCGGATGGATATTGCCGGATTCTTATATAAAAAAGGAAATCTGACCCGCGAAGATGTCGGAGCGATTGACGTCAAAGAGCATTATGCTTTCGTTGCTATTCGCCGGGCTAAGGTGAAGCAGCTCTTGAATCTGATTCAGGGGGAGAAAATCAAAGGAATGAAGACTATTATAGAAGAAGCGAAGTAAAGATCTTTTCTGTAAGATACCTTACTTGACATCTATGGATAACAAAATGGTGTATATATCCTGTATAAACCAATAAAAAGAAAGGGAAATCTGCTTTAAAACAGTATTTTTATAAGGAAAGATTTGTGCAGCGGAAATAAATTCGTAAATTCGCAAGGTCAAAAGACAAAAGTAACGAAATTGTTAAACCAAAAACAAACTTCAAATGAAAAAGCATAATTTCAATGCAGGACCTTCCATTCTTCCGCGTGAGGTGATAGAGGATACAGCGAAGGCTATTTTAGATTTCAACGGCTCTGGTCTCTCTTTGATGGAAATCAGCCACCGCGCCAAAGACTTCCAACCTGTGGTTGACGAAGCAGAGGCATTATTCAAGGAATTACTCAATATCCCCGAAGGCTATTCGGTACTGTTCTTGGGCGGAGGTGCTAGTATGGAGTTCTGCATGGTTCCTTATAACTTCCTCGAAAAAAAGGCTGCATACCTGAACACTGGTGTATGGGCAAAGAAAGCAATGAAAGAAGCTAAAGGGTTTGGTGAAGTTGTAGAAGTTGCTTCCTCTGCTGAAGCTACATATACTTATATCCCCAAAGATTATACAATCCCAACAGACGCAGATTATTTCCACATCACGACTAACAACACAATTTACGGTACAGAATTGAAGAAAGACCTCGATTCTCCAGTTCCGATGATTGCCGATATGTCTTCTGATATTTTCTCACGTCCGATCGACGTTTCTAAATATATCTGTATTTATGGTGGTGCACAAAAGAATCTGGCTCCTGCAGGTGTTACATTCGTTATCGTTAAGAATGACGCTGTAGGTAAGGTTTCCCGTTACATCCCGTCAATGCTGAACTATCAGACACACATTGATAACGGTTCTATGTTCAATACTCCTCCGGTAGTGCCTATCTATGCTGCATTGTTGAACCTGCGCTGGATCAAAGCACAGGGTGGTGTGAAAGAAATGGAACGTCGTGCCATCGAAAAGGCTGATATGCTGTATGCTGAAATCGATCGTAACAAAATGTTTGTTGGTACTGCTGCCAAAGAAGACCGTTCACGCATGAATATCTGTTTCGTAATGGCTCCTGAATACAAGGAATTTGAAGCGGACTTCTTAAAGTTTGCTACTGAAAGAGGCATGGTAGGTATCAAAGGACACCGTTCTGTAGGTGGTTTCCGTGCATCTTGCTACAATGCTCTGCCGAAAGAAAGCGTACAGGCTTTGATCGACTGCATGCAGGAATTTGAAAAACTTCATTAATAATATTTTCACCACAGATTACACAGACGGACGCAGATTTTTTAATTCTGTGAGAATCTGGGTTATCTGTGGTGAGTCTTTATAAACAGAATTAGATTATGAAAGTACTTGTAGCTACTGAAAAACCGTTTGCTAAAGTTGCAGTAGATGGTATCCGTAAAGAAATAGAAGCAGCCGGATTTGAGCTTGCTTTACTTGAGAAATATACTGATAAGGCTCAATTGCTGGATGCAGTAAAAGATGCTAATGCTATCATTATCCGTAGCGATATTGTTGATGCAGAGGTGCTGGATGCTGCTAAAGAATTGAAAATCGTAGTCCGTGCCGGTGCAGGATATGACAACGTTGACCTGGCTGCTGCCACTGCTCACAATGTATGTGTGATGAATACTCCGGGACAGAACTCTAATGCTGTTGCCGAACTTGCTTTGGGTATGATGGTATATGCTGTCCGTAACTTCTATAACGGAACTTCCGGTACGGAATTGATGGGCAAGAAATTGGGTATTCATGCTTATGGAAACGTAGGTCGCAATGTAGCTCGTGTTGCCAAAGGTTTCGGAATGGAAGTGTATGCTTATGATGCATTTTGTCCGAAAGAAGTAATCGAAAAAGATGGTGTGAAAGCACTTGATTCTGCAGAAGAATTGTATAAGACTTGCCAGGTGGTATCTCTTCATATTCCGGCAACTGCCGAAACAAAGAACTCTATCAATTATGCTCTGTTGAAAGATATGCCGAAAGGTGCTATGTTGGTAAACACTGCCCGTAAGGAAGTGATTAATGAAGCAGAACTGATTAAATTGATGGAAGATCGTGCAGACTTCAAATATATCACAGATATCATGCCTGCTGCTAACGCAGAGTTTGCAGAAAAGTTTGCCGGACGTTATTTCTCAACTCCCAAGAAGATGGGGGCTCAAACTGCTGAAGCAAATATCAATGCCGGTATTGCTGCCGCTCAACAAATTGTTGGCTTCTTGAAAGATGGTTGCGAGAAATTTAGAGTAAACAAATAAGATTCTGAATAAGTCAGCCGGATTTTTTAGGATAACTATGGTAGTATCTGAATAAAAACAATCCGTTGCAGAATGTCTTTTTTAGAAATAAGTAGTATATTTGAGCCACAGATTTTCAAGAAGTCTGTGGCTTTAATTTTTTACATATAAAATACTAATATCATGGCAATAATCAAACCTTTCAAGGGCATTCGTCCTCCGCAAGACCTCGTAGAACAGGTCGCTTCACGTCCTTATGATGTATTGAATTCTGAAGAAGCCCGCGCAGAAGCGGAAGGTAACGAGAAGTCTCTTTATCATATTATTAAACCGGAAATAGATTTCCCTGTTGGTACGGATGAACATGACGAACAGGTGTATGCTAAAGCTGCCGAGAATTTCCAACTGTTTCAGGACAAAGGCTGGTTGGTGCAGGATAAGATGGAAAACTATTATATCTATGCCCAGACGATGAACGGGAAAACACAATATGGGTTGGTAGTCGGTGCTTATGTCCCGGATTATATGAACGGGGTTATCAAGAAGCATGAGCTGACCCGTCGTGACAAGGAAGAGGATCGTATGAAACATGTACGTGTGAACAACGCTAATATTGAACCTGTTTTCTTTGCTTATCCTGACAATGAGAAGTTGGATGTTATAATAAAGAAATATACAGCAAATAAGCCGGTTTATGACTTTATCGCTCCGGGTGATGGTTTTGGACATACTTTCTGGATTGTCGACCAGGAGGCAGATATTGCTGCAATTACTGCCGAATTTGCTAAAATGCCTGCCCTTTATATTGCTGACGGGCATCACCGTTCTGCCGCTGCTGCATTGGTGGGAGCAGAGAAAGCAAAACTGAATCCAAATCATCGCGGTGATGAAGAATATAATTACTTTATGGCTGTTTGCTTCCCGGCAAATCAGTTGACCATTATTGATTACAACCGTGTGGTGAAAGATCTTAATGGTTTGACTCCTGAACAATTCTTGGCTGCACTTGATAAAAACTTTGTAGTAGAAGAAAAAGGCGCGGACATCTATAAACCGTCCGGCTTGCATAATTTTTCACTCTATTTGGGTGGTAAATGGTATAGCTTGACCGCTAAGGCCGGTACGTATAATGATAACGACCCTATTGGGGTGCTTGATGTTACAATCTCTTCCAACCTGATTTTGGATGAAATTTTAGGCATAAAGGATCTGCGTTCTGATAAACGTATTGATTTTGTAGGTGGTATCCGTGGATTGGGAGAGCTCAAGAAACGTGTGGATAGTGGTGAAATGAAAGTGGCTTTGGCTCTCTATCCTGTATCTATGAAACAGTTGATGGATATTGCAGATACAGGCAATATTATGCCGCCGAAGACTACTTGGTTTGAACCGAAACTCCGTTCAGGGCTGGTGATTCATAAGTTAGATTAAGAAATATCTGTTATGCGAAAATCATTGTTGACGGGAATTATATCAATAGATGTGACGCTTGATTGATGTAGAAAAAATAGTGACGGGATATGCCCGGGATAGTGACGGTATCGTTGTGGTATACCGTCACTATTTTTATTGGATAGCGTCACTATTTTCAATCCCTCCAACTACCTATCATTGATAAGTGGAACATTAATATTTCCAAACGATAGATTGACTTTTCTTATTAAAGCCGTATCTTTGCAACATGACTGCTGAAGATACTTATAAAACCATCATTGAGCCTTCCGAAGGTATTTATACGGAAAAACGAAGCAAGTTCATTGCTATAGCCCTTCCTGTGCGTACTCTCGATGAGATAAAGATGCATCTTGAAACGTATCAGAAAAAGTATTATGATGCACGGCATGTATGCTATGCTTATATGTTGGGAGCTGCACGAAAGGATTTCCGTGCCAATGATAATGGAGAACCTTCCGGAACAGCGGGTAAACCCATTCTCGGACAGATAAACTCGAATGAACTGACGGATATACTGATTATAGTAGTCCGTTATTTTGGAGGAATCAAATTGGGAACGAGCGGATTGATCGTTGCTTACAAGGCTGCTGCTGCTGAAGCTATTGCTGCCGCTACCATTATAGAAAAGACGGTAGATGAGGAGGTGACGGTAATGTTTGAATATCCTTTTATGAACGATGTTATGCGCATTGTGAAAGAAGAAGAACCGGAGATTCTTAATCAGTCGTATGATATGGATTGTAGCATGACATTGCGGATTCGTCGTTCGATGATGTCTAAGTTGCGTGCACGTTTGGAGAAGGTGGAGACAGCGCGGATTCTTGATGATGAGAATATGTTGTAGGTAAAGTATTAGAGTGGTAATAGAGATAGAGAGTGGATCGCATGATAAATAAATGTCACATATTTTTTAGTCTGTTTTTAAGTTCCTTTGTATGGATAAGCGTTCAGGCGCAAGCACAAGTACAGGAGGCTCAAAAACTGGCTCCTAATAATATTCCTGTTCCGTGGTATTCGCAGAAAATCGCGGGATGTCCTTACTCGCATTGCTCTCTGGCTTCTTCGTTAATGGTCTTTGATTATTTTAAGGGAATGACGGCTGATACACAACGTACAGCCCAGGATGCAGAAAAGAAACTAATTGAATATCAGCGGAATTACTTTCTGAAAAAACGTGCTCCTTTCCGTCGCCGTACTTCGATAGGGCAGGGAGGATATTATTCTTTTGAAATTGATTCGTTGACACGTTATTATGAAAACATGATAAGTGCCGAACATTTCCAGCAGAAAGATTACCGGATATTGAAAGATTATATTGATCGTGGCATTCCTGTGCTTGTGAATGTGAGATATACAGGCGCAGTTCGTGGTTTGCGTCCCGGTCCGAGAGGGCATTGGATGGTACTTCGCGGCATTGATGATAAACATGTGTGGGTGAATGATCCCGGACGTTCGCCGGAGATGCGGACTAAAGGAGAAAACATCTGTTATCCTATTAAGAAACAGCCGGGTAACCCTTCCTATTTTGATGGTTGTTGGACGGGACGATTTATCATAGTCACTCCTAGAGAATGGATACGAAATTCCCTGTTTGCACAAGTAGGCAAGCTCCCTCCATTGGAGGAGGTGACTCATATAGTTCCTCCGGTTGTGTCGTCTGTAGCCTTACCGCAGGTTATCAATCAGTAGAAGCAACTCATAGTTAGGAAAATTCAGTAGTAGGATTAAGATAAAACATTTGTAGTAAAATAAAGAAGAACAAAAATATATGGCATTTGAAGCAACCAAAAAAGAATGGTGCGAACTCTATTCTTTCTTTCGTCTCTTAGCAGACGGAAAAGTAGTGTTAGGCACGGCAGAAGCAAAGGCGGGAGATACATTTTGGCCTGTTGCAATGATTCAACGGGAAGAACATGATGGAACACGTCAATATTATATTGAAGAAGATACGATTCGTATAGAAGGAGAGAATGGGAGTAAGTCCATGCCTCGTGAAGATTTTGGTATTGTAGCTGATCTGATATTGCAGGCAGTGAAATCTTCTTCGGAAAATGATGTTGCTTCTCCGGAAGGAGTAGAAGAGTTTTTAGACGAAGCTGCCATTTTCGATTTGGAAGCAAAAACAGAAGATCGCACAGATTTTTCCGTTGCATTTTGGCATCCGAAAGCTCCGTTAAGAGGGTTCAATGTCCGCTCACGATTGGGCGCAATGAATCCGTTGCTGGACGGAGGACGTGCAGCGAATCTTAAATTGGAACAGAGCGGAATCAAATTTGCTACTCCAACAGTGAATAAAATCAATGCTTTGCCTGAATCTCCGAATGAGGTTGCCGAACGGATGATGATGATCGAACGTTTGGGTGGCGTACTTAAATACGCTGATGTAGCCGACCGTGTGTTCCGCAGTAATCTGTTGATGATTGATCTGCATTTTCCACGTGTACTGACAGAAATGGTTCGTATCATGCATTTGGATGGCATCTCCCGTATTGGTGAGTTGACAGAAATTATCAAACAAATGAATCCGTTGAAGATTAAAGATGAACTAATCAATAAGCATAAGTTCTATGAATTCAAGATGAAGCAGTTCTTGATGGCATTAGCATTGGGAATGCGTCCTGCAAAGATTTACAATGGATTGGATTCGGCTGTGGAAGGTATTCTGTTGGTGGATGGAAGTGGAGAAGTGCTCTGTTATCATAAATCGGAAAAGCAAATAATGGAGGATTTCTTGTTTCTAAATACTCGTTTAGAAAAAGGATCTTTAGAGAAAGACAAATACGGATTTTTGGAGAGGGAGAATGGAGTCTATTATTTCAAACTGAATGCAAAGATTGGGCTGGTCAAACGGTAGAAAAGTACGAAGCATTGATGAGTCAAACTAATAATGATGACATACTTATATAAAATACTTGTTATCCATGAAAACAAATGAAGTTTTAGAGAACATGAAAGCACGCCGTAGCGTACGGGCTTATACAGGCCAGCAAGTTTCAGAAGAGGATTTGCAGGCCATTTTGGAAGCTGCAACTTATGCACCGAGTGGAATGCATTTGGAAACATGGCATTTTACAGCTATTCAAAATATGGATAAGTTGACAGAACTGAATGAACGGATTAAAGGAGCTTTTGCAAAAAGCGGCGATTCTCGTTTGCAGGAACGTGGACATAGCAAGACTTATTGTTGCTATTATCATGCTCCGACTTTAGTGATTGTATCTAATGAGCCTACTCAATGGTGGGCTGGTATGGATTGTGCCTGTGCTATAGAAAATATGTTTCTGGCTGCCCAGTCTTTAGGTATCGGCTCTTGTTGGATCAATCAGTTGGGAACAACATGTGACGATCCGGAGGTTCGTGAATTTATTACTGCTTTAGGTGTTCCTGCCAATCATAAAGTCTACGGTTGTGTAGCTCTGGGATATGCCGATCCTAAGATTCCGATGAAAGAGAAAAAGATAAAAGCCGGTGCGATAACCATCGTGGAATAGAAATACCCGGCACTCTATTTGTGAAACGACATTTCATTATTCTTGAAGCGGTACCTTGATGTTCTTGGTCCGACACCTCAATACGCTTAAAGCGGTGTCTTACGATACTTAAAGTGGTGCTTAACACATTGTAAAGCGGCACTTTAGGACTCCTAAAACGCCGCTTTATTTTTATACTATCTTTCCTGATTTAGGTAGACTGTCTGCCCTGTTTCAAAAGGACATATCAGTCAAAAGATCCATATCGGGTTGGCAACAGTTTGCGGTCTCCCAAGGTGTTATCTACGCGAGCTACATTTATCCAAAATTTATTATCACGTACGCTTTCTATAGGATAGGCTGCTTTCTCGCGTGTATATGAGTGTTCCCAACGATCACTTACAATTTCGTATTCCGGATGAGGAGCATTAATCAATACATTATCATCTTTATCCGCTTCGCCATTCTTTACTTCTTGAATTTCTTTCCAGATATTCAGCATGACATCTACGAAATTGTCTAGTTCTGCCAGACTTTCACTTTCTGTCGGTTCAATCATCAACGTACCGTGGACAGGGAAAGAGAGGGTAGGAGCATGATAACCATAATCCATCAGACGTTTGGCAATATCATTCTCCGAGATACCTGCTTCCTCATGTACTTTCCGGCATTCCAGAATCATTTCGTGTCCTACGAAACCGTTGGCTCCCCGATAAACAACTCCATAGGTATCTTTCAGACAACTAGCCAGATAATTGGCATTCAGGATCGCAATTTTAGTTGCCTGTGTCAGTCCTTCCGCACCCATCATACGGATATATCCATATGTGATAGGCAGAATACCTGCACTGCCGAATGGAGCTGCTGATACTTGATTTTGTGAGTTGCCGAAGATTCCGTGTCCGGGAAGGAAAGAAACCAGATGTTCGGCTACGCAGATAGGACCGACTCCCGGACCTCCGCCACCATGAGGGGAAGCGAATGTTTTATGAAGATTCAAGTGACAGACATCCGCACCGATGAATCCCGGATTGGTTAATCCTACTTGTGCATTCATGTTGGCTCCGTCCATATATACTTGTGCACCACAGGCGTGAATGATGTCGCAAATCTCTTTTATCTCGGTCTCGAAGATACCATGTGTAGAAGGATAAGTAATCATCAGTGCAGCCAAATCATCTTTATTCTCTTCTGCTTTTGCACGCAAGTCGGCCATTTCTACATTCCCTTGCTCGTCGCATGCACAGGTAACAGTCACAAAGCCTGCCTGTATAGCTGACGCAGGATTTGTTCCGTGAGCCGAAGCCGGAATCAAGACTTTGTTCCGGTGTCCCTGACCGATACTTTCGAGATAGGCACGAATCACACGAAGGCCTGCATATTCTCCCGCGGCACCCGAATTGGGTTGTAGGCTGACTCCTGCAAATCCGGTGATAACTTTCAAATCTTCACTTAGGTTCTTGATTAATTCACGATAACCTTCTGCCTGGTCTTCCGGGACCAGCGGGTGCATACCCATAAACTCGGGACGGCTTAAAGGCAACATTTCCGCGGCTGCATTCAGTTTCATTGTACATGAACCGAGGGAAATCATAGATTGTGCAAGAGAAATATCTTTGCGGTTCAGACGTTTGATGTAACGCATCATCTCTGTTTCCGTGTGATACTTGCTGAATACTTCGTGTGTCAGGAAAGGCGTTGTACGTTTCAAAGCCTTGTCGATATTGCTTCTTTCCGGAATATCGTCCACTTTCTGATAATCTTTTCCGGCGGCAATGGCAAAAATCGAGAGCAACACATTGGCAGCTGCCACGTCTGTTGTTTCGTCAATGCTGAAACCGACATTGCCATTTTCATAATAGCGCAGATTAACTTCTTTGGTAAGTGCTATCGTACGGATTTGCTGTGCCGAAACGTGTTCGGGCAATTCGAAACGTAAGGTGTCAAAGTATTGAGCGTTGACTTGTGTATATCCGCATTTCTTTAATTGCTTTTCAAGAAATACAGTAATGCTGTGTATACGCGATGCAATTGTAGTGATACCCTCCTGACCGTGATAAACAGCATAAAAGCCTGCCATAGTAGCTAATAGTGCTTGTGCGGTACAGATATTTGAAGTTGCTTTTTCCCGTTTGATATGTTGTTCACGTGTCTGTAAAGCCATTCGGTAGCAGAGCTTGCCATATTTGTCTTTAGACCATCCGATGATTCGTCCCGGCATATTCCGTTTATATTCATCTTTGGTAGCAAAGAAAGCAGCCGACGGACCGCCATAGAACATTGGAGTACCCAGACGTTGTGTGGTTCCGAATACAATATCTGCTCCCCATTCTCCCGGAGGAGTTAGCAGGGCGAGACTTAAAATATCAGCGGCAACAGCTACTTTGCAGTCTGCAGCATGTGCCTTTTCGGTAAATTCGGAATAGTCCTCTACGTTTCCATGTGAGTTCGGATATTGCAGAATACAGGCAAACACTTCCGGTGAAGGTTCAAAATCTTTATATTTACCTACACGTAGTTCGATGCCTTGGGGTACGGCACGTGTAGTCATAACAGCTAATGTCTGCGGAAAAATATTCTCGTCTACGAAGACTACGTTCGCATTGGCTTTCTGTTGTGCGCGAGAGCGTAAGGCATACATCATGCTTACGGCTTCGGCGGCGGCAGTTGCTTCGTCCAAAAGTGAGCAGTTGGCGAGTGGCATGGCAGTAAGGTCACATACGGCTGTCTGGAAATTCATCAATGCTTCCAGACGTCCTTGCGATACCTCTGTCTGGTACGGAGTGTAAGAAGTATACCATACCGGGTTTTCGAATACATTCCGCTGGATAACGGCCGGAGTGATCGTGTTGTACCATCCCAAACCGATATATGTAGTATATAGTTTGTTTTTAGCTGCCAGTTCAGCGATGTGTTTTCCAAATTCGTATTCCGTCAGCGGACTAGTCAATGCTAGTGGCTCTTTCAGCCGTATATTGGCGGGAATTGTCTGATTAATCAGTTCGTCCAGTGAGTTCACGCCAATTTTGCGGAGCATTATGGCTGTATCTTGTTCATTGATGCCGATGTGACGGCTAGCTAACAAATCGGTTTTCATAATAATCAAGTATTAAATTAAGTGTTAAGTATCAAGTATTAAGTATTACCGCAGTTAATGGGCGATTCACCTTGTTAATACCTAATACTTGATACTTATTCTTTTTTTATTATCTAAAAAATGGGTTTTCAGCTTTCTCCATTCCGATAGTCGTGGGAGCACCGTGCCCCGGATAAACGACTGTTTCGTTGGGGAGAACAAATAAACGGCTGCAAATATGCTCTATCAGTTCATCGAAGTTACCTCCTGTGAGATCAGCGCGGCCGATGCTGCCTTGGAACAGGACGTCGCCGGAGAACATGCAGTTGTCTTCTTTGCAATAGTACACCAAGCTGCCGGGTGAATGTCCGGGCACGTGTATCGCTTCCAGTTTGGTATGTCCGAAAGTGATGATATCTCCGTCATGCAGGTATTTGCCCAGTGGTACAGGTTCTTCCTGCAACTGAAAACCAAACATTCTGCTTTGTTTCGGTGCTTCGTCAATCCAGTACTCGTCTGCTTTGTTTGCTTCTGCCGATAATCCGAATTCTTTTAGCATGAACGGATTTCCGAAGATATGATCCAGGTGTAAATGAGTATTCAGCAGATGCTTTACATTCAGTTCATTGGTCAGAATGAACTTTTTCAGTGCCTGCTTTTCTTCTTCATAGAAACAGCCCGGATCAATTACGACTGCTTCTTTAGTGTCATCCCATAATACGTAGCAATTTACGGGAAACATATTAAATTCAAATCTTTTTATTTTCATGGTTTCTCTATGATTTATCATCTATCAGAACATATAGTCTTGTTTAAATCGGAACATATACCACTTTTTTTGTTTTAAAGAACTCTTCCTCGAAGTTGTCGCTCAAGCTATGAATGACCGTTTTATGTTTGAACGGCATTGTTTCGTGCTCCAGTTCACCGCCTTTGAGACAGATAAGTCCGTTGGGCAATGCATTCTGTTGTTTCGAAGAGATATTCTTTTTGATAATCTTAATCAAATCCGCCAAAGGCATTACGGCACGGCTGACAACAAAGTCGAACGTTTGTTTCTCCTCTTCTGCACGGGCATGGCGGAAAGTCACATTTTTCAGTCCGATGGCATTTGCCACTTCGGTTGCTACACGTACTTTCTTGCCGATGCTGTCTACGAGGTGGAATTTTACCTCGGGAAACAGGATTGCTAAAGGAATGCCGGGAAAACCTCCTCCTGTACCCAAGTCCATGATGCTGGTTTCGGGGCGGAATTGGATGACTTTGGCAATGCCTAATGAATGGAGCACGTGATGCTCATATAGATTCTCAATGTCCTTGCGGGAGATAACGTTGATTTTTGAATTCCAGTCAGTGTAGAGGGCGTATAGAGCTGCGAATTGTTTGCGCTGCTCTTCCGTCAGATCAGGAAAATATTTCAGTATGATTTCCACTTTTGAATTTTGAATTATAAGTTTTGAATGATAGATGTGGATGAATATCCTATTTTGTCACATGGAAGTGATAACAACAGGGTATTCATTGGTGTTCAGCTTTTTATGAATTTTAATTTTTCAGCTCTCCCAGAATCGGGTTACTGCCTAATAGATGTTCCATCATAGCAAATGGGATTGTTACCTTTACAGGTCCCATAGAATAAGGAGTGATATCATATACATTATAATAGAAGGTGACTCCTTCTTTGCTTAGGTAGAAATTCTCTGTCGGAGTGATGTCACCGGTTGAAGCATATCCCATGTCTTCCAATGCTTCGTGAGTGGTCACTTTGTTGTCCGCCATGAGCTGATTCCAGATCAGGTCGGTCAATGCATCTTTGTAGTCTCCGACAAAAATATCATCGAGACGGAGCGGACGCATCAGGGTGAGGTCCATATTTAAATAAGTTGCCATGTAAATACCATGTGCACCTCCGGTATATTCGTTATAGTCGATGCGGTATACAAGCAGGTCTTTATCATACAGTTGCACATGGCTCTCTATACCTTTATAATAAGAATACCAGGCACCGATGGAAGATTCGTCTTCCTTGTCTTTCTCATCCTCGGTATACATAGGCTCGAGATCGCGACGGTATTCGCTGATATAATTCTCGGTATATTGCTTTACAACTTCTTCCGGTTTTTCACCGATGTATTTATCACCGAAACAGGCCGAAATGAAATAAGTATTCAGACTGTCTTTCAGCATATCATCCGATGATTTTACCGGATAAGCAAAATTAATAATAATATTGCAGGCCGGTTTGGCTGTATCATTGAAGAGGTGCGCTGTCTTATTCACTTGAATGCTATCAAACTGTAACGCACCTGTGTTTTTGTTCATCTTGTCATGACAAGAAAACAAAAAGCCGCTTACCGAAAGTATAATTGCAAGCAGACTGACATATTGTTTTTTCATACCCGTTTTTTCTGTAAATTCAACATTTGTTTTATCATTCACTATTGACAAATATAGATGAAATTCGTGAATCGGGCTAATAAAAACAGAAAAATTTGCAGCTATTTATCCCCTAAAATTGATTGGCGGATATTATCCGCCAATCAATGCTTGCAAACTTTAGTGATATCTACTGTGAATCCATCTTCAGCAGGCATAAACTTCCCTTTCATTTTGAGAAATTCGATAAGGGTATCTACATCCATGTTTTCTGCCGAGCAAGCATAAAAACGTTGCTGTGAGCCAAACTTCTTAATGATTGCTTCCCGCAATGATGATTCCGAGTAGCTATTTCCTTCCATCATGTGGAGGACTTCATGAGCATGTAATTGTTCCATAATCTTTTTTTTCTGCAAAGATAGGGCAGAGATTACTCAGAAACTGTAACATATGTGACAAAACTGCATAATATTCATTGAAAATCGAAAATAACCATTTCACTATGCGTTCCTATTCTGAAAGGTGGTCCCCAAAGAGATAATCCGGAAGATACATACACGTGACTGTTTCCCCATTGGCGATAACCGTGGCTTTGCTCGAATATAGATTCGGTCACCCAACTAATAGGCCATATTTGTCCGTGGTGTGTATGCCCGCTGAATTGCAGGTCGATGCCGGCAGTTTCTGTTTCTTCTAAATCAAAAGGTTGATGATCCAATAAAATGATAGGTTTGCTTTTATCGACATTCACCATTAATTCTTGCAGGGAACGACGCTTTCGGTTATGGCGGTCATCACGTCCTATCAGTTGTATGCCATTAGGAAGTGTGACTACTGAATCGCGCAATAATTGTATTGGAGTGCTTTTTATATATCGGATACTTTCATCGATACCACTAATGTATTCGTGATTGCCGAGAACCATATAGATACCCATAGGAGCTTTCAAGTCGCCCAATTCTTCCGCCATATTCTCTGTATAAAGAGGTACGACGCTATTATCAATCAAGTCGCCACTAATCAGTATCAAGTCGGGATACTGTGCATTTATCATTTCCACATATTTTTTTAATGCGGCTTTCCCTGTACCATTTCCCAAGTGAACATCGCTGATTGCAACGATTTTAATTGCTTGGGGAGTATCTTCATATTGTTTATTGGTTAAAATGCTGACTACATTGGTTTCCGGATGATGATAGTTATATACCCCATATCCCAGCAGTCCCAACGTGAACACTAAAGACAGATAGAACCTATATTTGCAGACAACTTTGAATAATTTCAAGATATCAAACAAAAGTAGGAATAATGCCATGTATAAAGTAAATATCAGCCAACTTGTTCCAATGGTGTACATCGAATGGGAGATAAAGACAGGTATCTCAAGGTTACGAGCCAGCATCGTGTCGAAAAAGGATAAAGCACATATCCAGAATAAAACGGTCAGGAATATTTTTACTCCGAGAGATTTAACCTTCAGAGCTTGTTTTGCTCTGATAAATATGTAGGCATTACCTGCCAGATAAAGAGTGATAATAATCAGTAAATATGTAAGCATAGTGTTTACTTAAAAATCAGAGGAATTATTGGGGCAAAGATAGGTTTTATTGTTGAGTAAAAAGAGTTAATAGTGCTGATATGACTCTAAAATAGCCAAATAAAGGAAAGGGAATGGTGTCTGTAACGGATTGATTGAATCTTAATTACGAAAAATTATAGGAAAATCTGTTTTTATTCTTATCTTTGTCCTCTGAAATGAAAAGACTAGCCTACATAACAGCACTCATCCTCTCTCTCCTGATTATCTATTCAGGAGGCGGAGTCTCTATTGTGCGTTATTGCTGTGCCCGTTGTGAAACGGTGCAGAGCTGTTGTGATACAGGCTGTCCGAAGTGTAAAAAGGCTCATACTTGTGATTCAAAAAAAGGTTGTAAAGATAAAGGTTGTACAGCTACTATCTATAAGCTCGATTTGATGAAACATGCTACTGAACTGACAACATCTGCTTTGGTAGTCGATCTTTTGTGTGAGCATTTTTGCTATCTGTTGACTCCGACCTATGCGGATAAACCGGTAGAATATGATAGTCTGACCTCTCCGCCACCTCTCTGTTCGAGGCAGAAGTTGGCGTTATATTCCACTTATATTATTTAGCCACTATTTCTTTCTTATTTATTCCTTTGCTTTCTATTGAATATGAAAGTAAAGCAAAACTGAATGCAACTAAGTTGCATGAGAAATGAATTAATTTTGTATCTCGAAAGTAACTTTAGAAAGAATGAAATATATGATAATAGGGCTGTTCCTGTTATTTGCCGGTAATATATATGCGCAAGTACGGGGAACAGTGAAAGATAGTGCTGGGGAGGCTATTCCGGGTGCAAATGTGTTTTGGATGAATACAGGACAAGGAGTGACAACTAAGGAAGATGGTAGTTTTTCTATTGTAAAACCTTCCAAAAGCCACATGTTAATAATCAGTTTTATTGGTTTCCAGAATGATACCATTCATGTGAGCAGTAAAAATCAGCAGTTGGATATTGTGCTTCGTGATGGAGTGGAATTGAATGAGGTGAATATTGTCACTCGCAAATTAGGAACGATGAAATTACGCAGTAGCGTGATGAACGAAGATATGATAAGCAGTGCTGAACTGAGTAGAGCTGCTTGTTGTAATCTGGGTGAAAGTTTTGTGACCAATCCTTCGGTAGATGTGAGCTATTCTGATGCAGCAACAGGGGCCAAGCAGATTAAATTGTTGGGACTGTCCGGCACTTATGTGCAGATGTTGACGGAAAATATTCCGAATTATCGTGGGGCGGCTTCTCCTTATGGACTAGGGTATGTCCCGGGTCCGTGGATGCAGAGTATACAAGTTTCCAAAGGAACATCTTCAGTAAAGAATGGTTATGAAGCCATCACGGGACAGATTAACGTGGAATTTAAGAAGCCGCAGTTGCCGGAAGCCGACTGGGTATCTGCCAATCTTTTTGCAAGCACTACCAACCGGTATGAAGCCAATGCAGATGCTACATTGAAACTTTCCAAACGGTGGAGCACTTCTCTGCTGGCGCATTATGAAAATGAGACTAAGGCACATGATGGTAATGATGACGGATTTGTGGATATTCCTCAAGTAGAGCAGTATAACGTGTGGAACCGATGGGCATATATGGG
Organism: Bacteroides sp. D55t1_190419_B8; assembly: GCF_015558905.1. Taxonomy (NCBI): domain Bacteria; kingdom Pseudomonadati; phylum Bacteroidota; class Bacteroidia; order Bacteroidales; family Bacteroidaceae; genus Bacteroides; species Bacteroides sp. D55t1_190419_B8. The sequence goes on along the minus strand of NZ_JADMOU010000015.1, from coordinate 48,038 downwards.
CGACCATTATGTTTTTCAGGCAGGTATCAAAGCTCTTTCCGAAACACGTACCAGCGGACAAGCCAATCATGGAGGGGCAATACACTCCGGTGATTTATATAAAGTGGGGATTGATACGGAACGTTATGAATTCTTCACCAAGAATGCGTACATATTTAATAAGGAGAAGAATACGAATCTGGCTTTGATTCTTTCCGCTACTTTGCACAATCAGGATGCTACGTATGGGCGCAAACTGTATAATGTGGATCAAACCAACGTTTATGCTTCGCTGATGTTTGAAACGGAATTTAATCCGCAGAACAGTTTTTCCGCAGGATTAAGCTTCAATTATGACGCTTACGACCAGCATTATCGTTTGGAGAATAATACGGATAATCCTCTCAAAGCTTTTGAAAAGGAAGCTGTTCCCGGTGCATACGTGCAATATACGTTGAACCTGAATGATAAATGGATGGTGATGGCGGGTTTGCGTGGAGACTACAGTAACGAACATGGTTTCTTTGTGACTCCGCGTGCACATCTTAAATACAATCCGAATGATTATGTGAACTTCCGTCTTTCTGCCGGAAAAGGGTATCGTACCAATCATGTGCTGGCAGAAAACAATTATCTGCTTTCTAGTAGTCGTAGGGTAGAAATAGCTAAGAATCTGGATATGGAAGAAGCATGGAATTACGGTGCTAGTGTATCTACTTATATTCCTATATTCGGCAAGACGCTGAATGTAAATGCGGAATACTATTACACGGATTTCTTGAAACAAGTAATCGTGGATATGGATAGCAACCCTCATGAAGTGGCTTTCTATAATTTGGATGGACGTTCTTACTCGCATGTATTTCAGGTGGAAGCAAGTTATCCTTTCTTTAAAGGATTTACCTTGACAGGAGCTTACCGACTCACGGATGCAAAAACGACTTACAAGGGAGTGCGAATGGAGAAACCTCTAACCAGCAAATACAAAGGCTTGCTCACTGCTTCCTACCAGACTCCGCTGGGAATTTGGCAGTTTGATGCAACACTGCAACTGAATGGTGGAGGTAGGATGCCTACTCCTTATGAATTGGGAGATGGACAGTTGTCTTGGGAACGCCGTTATGGTAGTTTTGAGCAGTTGAGCTTACAGGTGACACGTTACTTCCGCCGCTGGTCTATCTATGTAGGAGGCGAGAACCTGACCAATTTCAAACAAAAGAATCCGATTATCGATGCGGCAAATCCTTGGGGAAGCAACTTTGATTCCACGATGATATGGGGACCGGTACACGGGGCAAAAGGATATATCGGAATACGTTTTAATTTAGCTAGGAATAGTGAGTAAAAACAGGAGAATAGTGAGTAGCGAAATGATCGCATAGAAAATAAAGAATACTAATTTTAAACTGATAGGAAAAATGAAAACAAAAAGATGGATGGCCACTTGCGTGGTGGCTCTTTTGAGTGTAGCAGCTGTATTGGCAAAAGATATTCGTGTAGTCGTATTTAAAGTGTCCCAGATGCATTGTGAGAAATGCGAAAAGAAAGTAAAAGACAATATGCGTTTTGAAAAAGGATTGAAGGATATTGCGACCGAAGTAAAAACTAAATTGGTGACTATCACGTATGATGCTGAAAAAACGAATGTAAAGAACTTGCAAGCAGGATTTAACAAGTTTAATTATGAAGCTGAATTTGTAAAAGAAACAAAGAAAGACGATCAGAAGACTGATAAGAAGTAATTGAACAAATACCTGTATTAGCTTGTTTCTATAAACAAACAATGGTTCTTCCCCGACTTCTTTCCGGGAGGAAGGGAAGACCATAAATAATAATTATATGGGTAACACAATAAAAAAGGCATTTCCTGTGCTTAATATGCATTGTGCAGGATGTGCCAATAATGTAGAAAAAACAGTGAAAAAATTGCCGGGAGTCATTGAGGCTTCCGTTAATTTTGCTACCAATACATTGACCGTTTCTTATGAGAAAGACCAGCTGACTCCCGGAGAAATCCGTGCGGCTGTGCTTGCGGCAGGTTATGATCTGATTGTGGAAGAAGCCCACAAAGAGGAACGCCGGGAAGAGGAGCAGCAGATGCGTTACACTCGTTTGAAGTGGAAAGTGATTGGGGCTTGGATTTTGGTAGTACCGTTGTTGGTATTTTCCATGATACTGATGCATGTACCATACTCTAATGAGATTCAAATGCTACTTGCTATCCCTGTCATGGTCTTTTTTGGAGGTGGTTTCTTTACCGGGGCTTGGAAACAGGCTAAACTGGGACGGAGCAATATGGATACACTGGTTGCACTTAGTACTTCCATTGCTTTTCTGTTCAGTCTGTTCAATACTTTTTTCCCCGAATTTTGGTATGCTCGCGGATTGGAACCGCACGTCTATTATGAGGCTTCTGCAGTGATTATCGCTTTCGTTCTTACCGGAAAATTGATGGAGGAGCGTGCTAAAGGCAATACCTCGACTGCTATTCGCAAGTTGATGGGAATGCAGCCTAAAGTTGCCCGGGTTCTGCGCAATGGAGTGGAAGAGGAGATTTTGATCGAGAACCTCCAGATAGGTGATATGGTTGTTGTACGTCCGGGAGAACAGATACCTGTGGACGGTCAACTCTCCGAAGGCGATTCGTATGTTGACGAAAGCATGATTAGTGGTGAACCGGTTCCGGTAGAAAAGAAGAAAGGCGATAAAGTCTTGGCAGGAACGATCAACCAGCGTGGCTCATTTATCATACACGCCACACAGGTAGGTAGTGAAACGGTGCTTGCCCGCATCATTTCCATGGTGCAGGAAGCACAGGGTAGCAAAGCTCCCGTGCAACGTATCGTCGACCGTATTACTGGAATTTTCGTACCTGTCGTATTGGGTATTGCCATCCTGACATTTGTTTTATGGGTTGCCATCGGTGGTAGTGAATATATCTCTTATGGTATTCTGTCGGCTGTTTCTGTTCTTGTCATTGCTTGTCCGTGTGCTTTGGGACTTGCTACGCCTACTGCATTGATGGTGGGAATAGGTAAAGCTGCCAGCCAGCATATTCTGATTAAAGATGCAGTAGCTTTGGAACAAATGCGTAAAGTGGATGTCGTTGTACTGGATAAAACCGGGACATTGACTGAAGGACACCCTACTGCTACCGGATGGTTATGGGCACAATCGCAGGAACCTCATTTCAAAGATGTGCTTTTAGCCGCAGAAATGAAATCGGAGCATCCGCTTGCCGGTGCTATCGTTTCTGCACTTCAGGATGAAGAGAAAATAAAACCTGCTACGTTGGATAGTTTCGAAAGTATTACGGGAAAAGGAATCAAAGTCTCTTATGAAGGACATACCTACTGGGTAGGTAGTCATAAACTCCTAAAAGATTTCAGTGCGACAGTAAATGATGTGATGGCTGAAATGCTGGTTCGCTATGAATCGGATGGCAATGGCATTATCTACTTTGGACGCGAAAACGAGTTATTGGCTATCATTGCTGTTTCTGACCCGATAAAGGCTACTTCTGCCGAAGCGGTAAAAGAACTGAAACGTCAAGGTATTGACATCTGTATGTTGACGGGTGACGGGCAGCGGACGGCATTAGCTGTTTCTTCCCGTTTAGGAATTGAACGTTTTGTTGCTGACGCTCTGCCGGACGATAAGGCCGAATTTGTGCGCGAGCTTCAAATGCAGGGAAAGAAAGTCGCTATGGTAGGAGATGGTATCAATGATTCGCAGGCTCTGGCACTGGCTGACGTGAGCATTGCCATGGGGAAAGGAACTGATATTGCTATGGACGTAGCTATGGTAACCTTGATGACATCGGATTTATTGCTGCTTCCTAAAGCTTTTCAGCTGTCAAAGCAGACGGTCAAACTGATTCATCAGAATCTTTTCTGGGCGTTTATTTATAATCTGATCGGGATTCCTATTGCTGCCGGTATCTTATTTCCATTGAATGAGTTGTTATTGAATCCGATGTTGGCAAGTGCTGCAATGGCCTTCTCCAGTGTGAGTGTAGTGCTCAATTCATTGAGCTTGGGAAGAAAATAAGTAAGCGACTGTAAAAGAAAACAAACTGTAAGTAAATAATAAACGGTGAATAAATTGCGCATGATCCGCAAAGTATTCACCGTTCGTTTTTTTGTAATTCGTTGTTTATAATTTTATCCTCTATCGCTCTTCATAAGAATTATCTGTTTCTGAATTCCAATGGCGTCATTCCTACGTACCGCCTAAAATACTTACCAAAGAATGAGGCGCTGGGGAAGTTTAAAGAATAAGCTATTTCTTGGATAGTCATATTAGTGCCTTTCAGTTTCGCTTTGGCATCCATGATTACAATATAAGCAATGGTGTCCAATACACTTTTACCTGTCACTTGTCTCACGGTTGTGCTTAGATGCTGAAGCGAGATTCCCAGTTTGTCTGCGTAGAATTGTGCACGACGTTCATTCTTATAATTCTCGGTGATGGCTTGAATCAATTCCCGGCAGATTTCCTTTTTGCGGTTTGAGCTGCTGTTCTCACCCGGAAATTTATGATATATCAGTCGTATGCTTGTCAGGATAGTCTGAAGGGATAATTCAACCAATTCGGAATCCATTTCGAAGTTCTCATTGCAACTGGCCCGTGATAATAGAGCAAAATAGTCTTTCAGATAACTGGCTACTTCTTCATTAAGAGGAACCACCGGCTGTTCTATCAGTTTGGGATATGCATTACCAATATTCTTCATCAGATTGATTCGTCCGGCACAAAAGGCGGAGAAACCGGCAAAGCAAAGGCATACTTTTTCTGTTCTCTCCCGGAACTGGATGATTGTTCCCGGTAACAATGTTATCAGGTCATTAGGACGAATTTCATAATCAAGCAGATTGATGGAGGCTTTCATCGAACCTTCGGTACAGATGGCAACAATACATGCCTGCAACCGGCACGATTGCTTATAAATATTGAGAATGTCTTCCGTAACATTCGTCCATGCTAATACTTCGGTAGGCAAGTCTACCTGTGGAAAGTCCATTTTCATAGTTGTGTTTGTTATATTAGGCCAACAAATGTACACATTTTCTTTTTATTTCTTACCTTTGTTTTCATGAAAACAGTTTTTATTGATTGGAATTTTATCCCATATGCCGAAGCATGGCAACGGCAGACAGAATGGTTTGATGATATTGTCCGGGCAAAAGTTCAGGGCGGGAGTTATGAAAATCGTGTCGTAATGTGCGAGCATCCCCATGTTTATACATTAGGGCGTAGCGGGAAAGAAAATAATATGCTGTTGAGTGGTGAACAGCTGAAAGCTATTGACGCTACTCTTTATCATATTGATCGGGGAGGGGATATTACCTATCATGGCCCCGGACAACTGGTATGCTATCCGATACTGAATCTTGAAGAATTTCAGTTAGGATTGAAAGAATACGTCCATCTGTTGGAAGAAGCGGTGATTCGTGTATGTGCTTCTTATGGTATTGAAGCCGGACGTTTAGAGAAAGCGACAGGAGTGTGGCTGGAGGGTGATACGCCCCGTGCACGTAAGATTTGTGCTATCGGAGTGAGGAGCAGTCACTTTGTCACTATGCACGGACTGGCTTTGAATGTGAATACGGATTTGCGTTATTTCAGCTATATCCACCCTTGTGGGTTTATAGATAAAGGCGTCACTTCTCTTCGTCAGGAATTAAAGCACGATGTGCCGATGGACGAAGTGAAGCAACGCCTCGAAGATGAGCTTAGAAAACTATTCCAACTCCCAGCTGCCAAGTGCGGTGCATAAAGCAATCCTTGTCAGCCAAAGCATAAGAGAAGTCTGCACGTATCGGCCAGAAGTTGATTCCGCAGCCTAAAGTGCCGTAGTTACCTATTCCTTTGTCTTTGTCTCCAAAATGGTATCCTGCACGGACAACACCATATTTCAGGAAATTATATTCGGCTCCTATACCGGCCTGTAAATGACGGATTTCAGAAGGAAGCAGGTAATTAAAGTCGAGCGCAACCTGCAAACGATTTTCTATACTGAATGGCAGGTCGATCGTACCTCCTAAGCCTAATCTGGCAGGTAATTTCTGTCCATCCAGTTTTTTGCCTAAGTTGGCAGCTTGGAAACCAATGCTCCAGGAAGCCATTTCGTCCAACAGAGCCATGCTGCGATAGTAAGTCGCACCGAAGTCCAGGCAAACACTATTCTTGGTGTCTGCACCTTCTGCGGCTTTGGCTTGCAGGTATCTGAACGTTAATGACATAGATAGATTCTTGGCTACATTTCTGAAATAGGCAGCTTCCAGATCCCATATATGCGGACGGTAATCAAATACTTTGGGATCTTTGAAATGCCGGAAACCTATAGCAAATCCATGTATGCCTTCCCTGCCGATCCGATAGAAAAGGGAGGCACTATGTAGCGCATAGTCTTTGTTGATATTGGCGTATGAATAACTCGCCCCCATCACTTCCTGTGAGAAGGCGATGGTAGAAGCATTATGAAAGATAGCTGTACTACCGTTATCGGTGGTAGCTAATCCTGTACCTGCCATACCTGCCGATTGGGCGTCCGGAGTAAGTTCCAGAAAGTAGGCGTTTGCCATTTCTTGTGCTCCCAGCAAAGTGGGGAATAAGCACGAGACGAGAAGGAAATGTTTTACTCGTTTCATAATCAGTTATTTTTAGAGTGAGACATCCGGACAACACGTATGCCTGTCCATGATTTATTGTTGTTTAGCATGTGATTGAGAGGTTCATCGCTGACAACTACTTTTCCCAATGTGGAAGAAGCGTGTAGCAGATGTAGTTTTCCATGTCTATATGCTGCTATTCCCACATGAGCTATATCCAATCCGGACATTTTCGTTGTAATAGCAATAATATCTCCATTCATAATCCAAGGCAATCCGGCTTCCGGCAATTCGTTTTTCGGCAGCCAATGTACCACTTTTCCGGAAATAGCTTTTTCATGTTCGGCCATTTGTAGTACATTTTCCGGCGAATCAGCCATTTTTTTGTATTGCCAGGGGTGAGCGGACATATATGAAAGAGCTAATTTATTTGTATGTAGACTGTTCTTGGCAGTAATATCTGTGAGGAATCCGTGGCGAACGCCGTTTTCAATCCATTCAGAAGTGTAATGCAACCGGGAAGGATATCCGTTGATGATGCCATCCCGATAGCGTATTTTCTGCAGATTGTCAGCAAAGGAAGAGCCGAGTGCCTGTGCAAGTGTATATTCTACAAAAGTGAGGCAATCTACCGCATCAGTCCGAATCACTAGCGTTTCTTTTTCGTCTTGGTCTAATGTGTTGGCCACATATTTGGTTCCCAGGTAAGATTTCCCGATCCGTAACATAGGTTCCGAATCTTCCGGGAATACAACACCGTCGCGCAACCATTTCTCTAATTCTTGTGTCCATTGTTGCTTATATTTAAAACTGTCCTGAAATCCCCAGCCATGTCCTCCGGTAGGATAGACGTGGAGAGTGGCCGGAACTTTATTTTTTTGTAAAGCAAGGTAATAGTTTACTCCATGGTAAGGCGGTACGGAAGGATCGTCGGAGGTAAGAGCTATAAATGCTTGAGGAGTATCGGGAGTTACTTGCAGTTCGGCCGAGAATTTCTGTATCTGTTCCATCGTGGGATTCTTTCCGAGCAATGCCTCTCTTGTATTTCCCCGGGTGACTTGCATCATCGTGACCACCGGATAAAGTAATATCTGAAAATCCGGACGTGTTTCCGAATTATAATGAGTGGCGATTGTAGAAGCTAAATGTCCCCCTGCAGAGGCTCCCATTATTCCTACCTTATGAGGATTGACATTCCATTCCTTGGCATGTTGCCGTACCATGCGAATTGCTTGTTCAGCATCTGATATGGGGACTTCGCTATGTCCGTTCGGCATCCGGTATTTTAATACAATATAGGTGATACCTTGTCCGCAAAACCAAGGGGCCATATCATACCCTTCTCCATCCATACCGAGTCCACGATAACCGCCTCCGGGACACATGATAATGGCCATCCCATTTGGTTTTTCCGGATGGTAGACTGTCATAGTGGGGTATGTGACATTTGTGACAAAATGAGGACGTACTTCCTGCTCTTCTCCGGTTAACCCACTGGAGTTGGGAGCACCGTCGGGCCACAAAGGTAGCTCGACGGGCTGTTGTGCAAATGTTATTGCAGTTATAAGCGATACTATGATGGATAAGAGTCTCCTCATAATTAATTATTTAACTTTCATTGAAGCCTTTATAAAGTAAAGAATCAATAATGCATATGCTCCTAATGCCAACACTTCAGACCAAGTATTGTTCAACCATGCTTCATTGACCAGATTGATTCCGCCAAAGCGCATTGCAGCACTGATTACTCCCATCAATGCACCTCCGGCAATGAAACCGGATGCCAACAAGGTTCCTTTTTCCCCTCTTTCCGTATTCAGGCTTGCATCTTTGCTACGGGTGGTCACAAACCAATTAACAGCTCCACCCACTACCAACGGTACGTTCAGTTCCAATGGAATAAACATACCCAGTGCGAAAGCTAATGCAGGAATTTTACAAAGAGTCAGAATAATCGCTAAGACAGCACCGATGCCGTATAACAACCAGGGTGCGCCTACACCACTCATCAACGGTTCGATAACGGCTGCCATTGCATTGGCTTGTGGAGCAGCCAGTGCACCACTTGTAAATCCGTATGTCTTATTCAAGATAATCATTACACCACCCACTGTTGCAGCTGATACGATCGTTCCCAGAAACTTCCATGTTTCCTGTTTGGCGGGTGTACTTCCGAGCCAGTACCCAATCTTCAAGTCGGTGATGAAACCTCCTGCCATTGACAGTGCAGTACATACCACACCACCCATCACCAATGCGGCAACCATACCCGAAGGACCTTTCAGACCGACAGCTACCATTACTACGGAGGCCAAAATCAGTGTCATCAACGTCATTCCCGAAACCGGGTTAGTACCTACAATGGCAATGGCATTAGCGGCTACTGTAGTAAACAGGAAAGAGATGCCTGCAACTAAAACGATAGCTACCAACGTATGCAACAGATTCCCTTGCATAACGTCGAGGTAGAAGAATAATACGATTAGTATCAATGTGATGATCGAACCGATAGCGATAATCTTCATTGAAAGATCTCGCTGCGTGCGGATAATGCTTTTCTCTACATTTCCTTTACCACCCATCTCTTTAGCAGCTAGTCCGACAGCACTTTTGATGATACTCCAGGAACGGATAATACCAATCACACCTGCCATAGCGATACCACCGATACCGATGCTCTTGGCATAATATTTGAATATCTCTTCCGGACTCATCATTCCTACGGTAGATGTAATTTCCGGGTTCCAGGCATTCAATACACTGTCTCCCCAGATAGCAGACATTCCCGGAATGATAATCCACCATACAGCCAATGAACCGGCACAAATGATGGAAGCATATTTCAGTCCGACGATATATCCCAAACCGAGTACAGCAGCACCGGTATTTACTTTGAATACTAACTTCGCTTTTTCTGCGAGCATTTCTCCGGCACTGCAAACACGGGTGGTAAAGTTCTCGTTCCACCATCCGAAGGTAGCTACGATGAAGTCATATAGTCCACCGATCATACCTGCCATCAACAATGGTTTAGCCTGACTGCCCCCTTTTTCTCCGGAGATCAGCACTTGTGTAGTGGCTGTTGCTTCCGGAAAAGGATATTTTCCATGCATATCACTAACAAAGTATTTTCGGAAAGGAATCAGGAACAAGATACCCAATACGCCACCCAGTAAGGAGCTGATGAATACCTGCATGAAAGTAACCGTCATTTCTGGATATTTGGCTTGAAGAATATAAAGAGCGGGGAGGGTAAAGATCGCTCCGGCAACAATGACACCGGAGCAAGCTCCGATAGACTGGATAATTACATTTTCTCCCAGCGCATTTTTTCTTTTTGCGGCTCCGGAAACTCCTACGGCAATGATGGCAATCGGAATAGCGGCTTCAAATACTTGTCCGACCTTCAACCCCAGATAGGCAGCGGCGGCTGAAAAAAGGATTGCCATGGCAATGCCCCATGCAACTGACCAGATATTAACTTCCGGATAATTTTTTGAGGGACCCATCAATGGGTTGTACACTTCCCCGGGTTTCAACTCTCTGAACGCATTCTCGGGTAACCCGGTGAATTTGTCTTCTTCTTGTTTCATAGTTTTTATAATTTGCTAATGTGTCAATTTACATTTCCGTCCTCAAAGTAAACAAAAAAAAAGGAGAACCGAAAGATTCTCCTTTATGTAATAGTCTATTTTTTCCTACTTTGCATCTTTTGCTGTCATATCGCCCTCGATATACAATCTTACCATCTCTGTTTTGGCATTGGTACGCAAGGTGATTGATTTTTTGAAATGTCCCGGATATTTGCCTGTTCCGTTATAAGTCACCTTGATTGTTCCCTTTTTGCCCGGCATGATGGGCTCTTTTGTATATTCAGGTACTGTACATCCGCATGAGGCTACAGCTTGATGGATTACCAAAGGAGCATCACCGATATTAGTAAAGGTAAATGTGCAACTGACAACCGGACTGTTTTCAGAAAACTTACCGAAATCGTGAGTTGTTTTGTCAAACTTGATATCTGCATTTGTTTGCGCAAATGCAAAGCTTACACCCATTACTAACAGGGTCATTAAAAAAAGTATCTTTTTCATTTTTCCTTCTCTTTTTGATTACGAATGCCAAAGATAATGCTTTTTCCCCTAAAATATACTTTATAGAGTGCGAAATAGTATTAAACGGTTCTCTTTTGCTATTTTGAGAGTTGGAATCCCAGCATCATTCCGTCGTAATTTTCAGCGAGTGAACTAACTGTTTTCAGTGCGGTACTGTTGCTTTTGCTGCCGATGAAAGCCATCAGCTTCAGTAGCTTGTCCGAGTTGAACAGTAATTCCAGTGAACTGGAGCTGCAATTCACTTTTGCATGCAGATTCAGCAGTTTCAGATATTTCAGGTCTACTTGTTTGGTTGAAGCATTGTAAGAATAAGTTCCTTTCAATGTTTTCTTACCCACTGTGCTGGTGAAAGTGCTGTCGGCATTGAAGGTGAAGCTCATCTGACCGTCTTTAATACCTATTTTGCTTAATTGCTCATTCAGTTTGCTTTCAGCCATAGTAGCTGCGGCTGCTCCTCCTGCTTTCATCAGCAAGTTGTCCGATTCGAATTCTACAGCCGAACCTTTGTAGTTCCATGTTCCGGTCATATCGATAGACTCGGTATTTCCAGTTATGGCATTCACTACCTTTGAGATGTTGTCCTTATTCAATAAGTCTGACCATGATTGTGCTTGGCTGTTAGTCGCCATTAGCATAAATACTGCCATTAAGGCAATCGATAAAAAACTCTTTTTCATTTTCATTCTTTTTTTTCATTTAGTGTTGAGATTCTTGTTTATGTTTTCGATGTAGTTGAGTATGTCTGTACGCCCCAAACGGTCTTCCGAGGAAGAAATGAAGTGAGGAGGGAGTTCTTCCCATTGCTTACTCAACTCACGTAAGTAGGCATTGATATTCATTTTTAAGCGTCCACCTTTGAGTTTGTCGGCTTTGGTGAAGATGATGGAGAAAGGGATACCGTTCTCGCCCAGCCATTCCATAAATTCCAGGTCTATTTTTTGAGGTTCCAGCCGACTGTCTATCAGGACGAAAAGATTGGTCATTTGCTCCCGTTCCAGGATATAATCTTCGATTATGGTACGTATCTGGTCTTTTCCTTTTTGTCCGCGTCGGGCATAGCCATATCCAGGAAGGTCAACGAGGTACCAGTTCTTATTGATAAAGAAGTGGTTGATTAACATTGTTTTTCCCGGAGTGGCGGAAGTCATAGCCAGTCCTTTACGGTTAGTCAGCATATTGATAAGACTTGATTTTCCCACATTTGAACGGCCTATAAAGGCATATTCCGGGAAAATTCCGGCCGGGCATTTCTTCACGTCCGTATTGCTAATCACAAATTCAGCACTTGTTATTTCCATCTTCTTGTCATTTATTTCTTTGTAGCTCCTTTTTAGACATAAACATTAAGCCCGCAAAGGTAAGCGTTCCATTTAACATTAGCAATTCATAACCAAATTTATATCCGGTTTCTTTTCCAATCCACCAGTCGGCAAGATAACAGAGTAGTGGTGAAAGGATGGCTATCAGAGGGACCCATCGGTCATTTGTTTGTCTTCGGGTAAAGAGTCCGAAGGCAAACATTCCGAGTAGGGGACCGTACGTGTAGGAGGCGATGATATATATAGCGTCAATTACACTTTTGTTATTGAGCATTTCTACCAGGCAAATGAAGAATGCCAATAAGATTGATAGCAGTAAATGTACCTTATCCCTTTTGCGACGTGCCACTTCTTCTGTGTCTTTTTCCGTATTCAGCAGGTCTACACATACGCTGGTTGTCATTGCTGTCAGAGCGGAGTCCGAGTTACTGAAAGCTGCTGCGATAATACCGATTGTGAAGAGTATTAATACGGGTTGACCCAGATAACCTTGTGCTGCAAACATGGGTAGTATATCATCATTCATTGCCGGTAGCTCGAGCTGCATTTGTCCTGCTAGTGCTATCAATAGAATTCCCAGACATAGAAAAAGGAAATTTAGTGGGATGAATGAGAAGCCGTAGCAATACATGTTTTTTTGTGCTTCCCGAAGGTTCCGGCATGAAAGATTTTTTTGCATCATATCCTGATCCAGTCCGGTCATCACGATAACGATGAAGATACCGCTGAAAAACTGTTTGAAGAAGTTTTGCCGCGATACCCAGTCGTCAAATACAAAAATACGGCTATGTTCACTACTTTGGATTGTTTGGACAATACTGTTAAAGTCAAGGTCTAATCTTTGGATCGTAAAATAGATGATAAAGATCAGGGCGGCAATCAGGCAACATGTTTGTAAGGTATCTGTCCACACGATGGTCTTTATTCCGCTTTTATGAGTATATATCCAAACCAGTGTAACAGAGCCGACAGCAATCAGCCAAAAAGGGACATGCATTTCTTGAAATACATAAGTATGTAGAATGAGGCAGACCAGATAAAGTTTGGCTGCGGTTCCCAGCATGCGCGATAATAGAAAGAAAAAAGAGCTTGTGCGATAAGCACGCAATCCGATACGGTTGCCGATATACCCGTAGATGCTTGTCAGATTTAGTTTATAATATAAAGGGAGTAAGACGTGAGCCACAACCATGTACCCGAAAAAAAATCCGAGTACCGTTTGCATGTAAGTCATATCCATTCCGCGCACCATTCCCGGTACAGAGACAAAAGTGACTCCGGAGATAGAGGCGCCAATCATTCCGAAAGAGACTATATACCAAGGTGACTGGTTCTCTCCCTTGAAGAACGCTGCATTCGATCCGCCCCTGCGTCCGGTGATACGGGCTATTAGTAGTAATGCCGCAAAGTAGCAAATAATAGTGACAAGTATCATCATAACAGATGCAAAGGTAGTAATTTTTGTAGGTATTAAAAACAATAATCTGTATCTTTGCAAGGTTTTATCGATAGAACAGCAATTATTATCTATGAATCAACAATATCCTTCTATACTGCTTGAAAAGGCAGTCGGCGAATTTTCCAAACTTCCGGGTATCGGGCGTAAGACAGCCATGAGGCTTGTCCTGCATCTGCTCCGTCAGGATACGGCTACTGTGGAAGCTTTCGGGAATTCTATCATTACTTTGAAACGTGAGGTGAAGTATTGCAAAGTATGTCATAATATATCCGATACTGAAACTTGCCAGATTTGTGCCAATCCGCAACGGGATGCTTCCACTGTCTGTGTGGTGGAAAATATTCGTGATGTAATGGCAGTGGAAGCAACCCAGCAGTATCGCGGACTTTATCATGTCTTGGGAGGAGTTATCTCTCCAATGGATGGAGTCGGACCGAGTGATCTTCAGATTGAAAGTCTGGTGCAGCGGGTAACTGAAGGTGGAATCAAAGAGGTCATTCTGGCTTTAAGTACCACGATGGAGGGTGATACTACCAACTTCTACATCTATCGCAAGTTGGATAAGCTGGGCGTGAAACTAAGTGTAATTGCCCGTGGTATATCTGTTGGCGATGAACTTGAATATGCCGATGAAGTAACTCTGGGACGCAGCATTGTGAACCGGACACTTTTTACCGGAACAGTATAATCATTATTAATTATTTAAGAACGAACATGGAAGAACAGATAAAACGAGCTGTTAGAAATTTGAATATTAGTTATGTTTTCTTTTGGGTGCTCCCGGCTTTTTTGCTTGGAGCAGGAGAGTTTGAACTCTTTCCCGTAGGAGGTTTGGCAGATAATGCACAAGCTATCTACTATTTTGAGACAATCGGCATTTTGCTCACAGCTTTGTGTGTGCCTCTTTCTCTCAAATTGTTTAGCTTGGTGCTTAAAAAGAAGATAGATTATATGACTATCACGCTTGCTTTGAAGCGATATGTGCAATGGAATATTGTTCGTTTGGGAGTGCTTGAAGTAGCTATTGTAGTGAATCTTTTGTGTTACTATCTGACATTAAGCAGTACGGGCAATCTCTGTATGCTGATTGGTTTGACGGCATCACTTTTTTGTCTTCCCAGTGAGAAAAGATTACGTAACGAGCTTCACATAGCAAAAGACGAAAAACGATGAGACACTCTTTCTTAATGAACGAACGTATTTATCTTCGTGCAGTGGAACCGGAAGATATGGATATTATGTACGAGATGGAAAATGACCCTTCCATGTGGGACATTAGCAATTTTACGGTTCCTTATTCCCGTTATGTGCTTCGTCAATACATCGAAGGCTCACAGTGCGATGTGTTTGCCGATAAGCAATTGCGGCTGATGATTGTACGCAAATCTGACCAGTGCATACTCGGTACAATTGATATTACAGACTTTGTACCTCTTCATTCGCGGGGAGAAGTAGGGATTGCCGTCCATAAGGATTATCGGCAACAAGGTTATGCTACTGACGCATTGAAATTACTTTGTGAATACGCTTTTGATTTTCTGTCTTTAAGTCAGCTCTATGCACATGTCATGACGGATAATGAAGTATGTGTAAAACTGTTCACCTCTTGTGGTTTCGTTCAATGCGGAATCTTAAAAAACTGGTTGCAGGTGGAGGGCTGTTACAAAGACGCATTGCTTCTCCAATGTTTGAATCCTAAGAAATGAGATACTAATTGAGAGTGGGCACTTGTGGGAAACGTGACCACGTTTCATACTTGCTGCCCAATTTCTCTAAAGCTTTCCGCCACATATCTTTAATATTGTTTTTCATCAGATATGATTTTTCTTCCTCGGACACCAGCCAAGTGTTTTCTCTGATTTCGTTACTCAATTGTTCGCTATCCCAGCCGGAATATCCCAAGAAGAAACGAATGCATTCACTGATTTTATTCCCTTGTAATATATATTTCTTTATTTCATCAAAATCTCCATTCAGATAAAGCCCTTTACTGATAGAAATGGATCCTGGTATATCAGATAATGTGTGGAGATAAAATAAGGTGTCAGTGGCAATAGGTCCACCTTTGTATAGAGGAATCTCATCCAAATATTTAAATTCCATGATGATATCATTAAGGAATAATGGCAGTTGTTTGTTGATCACCAATCCCATACTTCCTTCATCCGTATGATCGACCAGTAAAATTACGGATCTGCCAAACGTTGCGTCACGCAGAAAAGGTTCTGATATTAAAATCTTTCCTCTCGATGGCAACACATTATTCGATTGAATCTTAAATATGTCAGAGTCGATATTCATGCCACTAATGTAAGAAAAAAAACGGAATAACAATCGTTCTTTCCGTTTTTTTTCATTTTAAGAATGGCTTTTATGAATATCTCATATCAAATAATCAGGCTATCGGATGATTTTCAGCAAATAGTTTCATTCTTTCATCCAGTTGAGCATATTGGTGTTCTTTAATAAAAGAGGTACACGCGCGTAATCCTTCCTGATGGCTTCCTGTAGTCACTAATGAGATAGCGCTTACTCCGTAGTACATCAATTCTTTCGCCAGTTCGCCACTGGTCATTCCCGGATATCCGATGGTGAAATAAAATCCGTCTGCAATCGGGTCGCCCAGATCGTTGTCATATACCAGATGAAAACCGTGACGGAGGAAGATTTCTTTTAATTTCTGTGCTCTTTCACCATATATCTTCACTTCGTTGAGGAAATTATATTGTCCTTCATTGGCGGCTTTCAGCATGGCGGCCATGGCGAACTGTGCAGAATGGCTGGTTCCTGAAGAAAGCGCATAAAGCACACGGTGAATGAAAACCGTTCCGAAAGTTCCGCCACCATATCGTTGGGTCAGTCCCGGATAGCTTCGGTGGTATAGTTTATCAGAGATGCAGCTTACACCGATACGTTGCCCGGCGTAGCTGAATGCTTTCGAACCGGAAATCAGCAATACGTAATTGTCCGTATAATGGGCAATCGATGGCTGGAAAGGAGGTTGATACGGCTTGCTTAAATCTTGGCGGAAGTCCATGGCAAAATAAGCCAAATCCTCCAGAACAATCACATCATACTGTGTTGCCAATTCACCGATAATCCTCAATTCTTCTTCTTTCAGGCAAATCCAGCTGGGATTATTGGGATTTGAATAAATGATGGCTGATATATTTCCTTTTTTCAGATAGCTTTCCAGTTTCTCTTTCAGTTTTTCTCCACGGTAGTCATACACATCAAATGTTTCAAACTTTTGTCCCATTACAACCAACTGCTGTTTCTGTACCGGAAACCCCGGATCGATAAACAAAATCGTATCTTTCTTTTCGTCACATTGGCTGCAAGTAAGAAATGAAGCGAATGTACCTTGCATGGAACCGGTGACAGGCACACAACCTTCCGGATTTAAATCAACATTGATGAATGCTTTGATAAAGTTGGATGCCTCTTTCTTTAGTTCCGGCAATCCGTTGATATCGGGATATAGGCTGGCAATGCCATTTTGTAACGCTTCAATTTCCGCTTTCACGCCTACTGCGGAAGGGGGAAGTCCCGGAACACCCATTTCCATTTTAATAAATTCAACTCCCGATGCTGCTTCTGCTTTTGAAGCAATAGCTTTCACTTCACGAATGGTAGCTCTGGAAAAATCGACAATTTGAAACTCATTGATGGTTTCATCAATCAGATGTCGCTCAATTGGTGTATTTTTCATTCTATTTTCTATTTTATTAGTAGCTGCAAATGTACACGATAATTCTTAATAAACCCACTTTTTCAGAAAAAAGATACTGAAGCTATTGCAGGTTTCAAAAAAATATCTACCTTTGCATCCGCAATCGAGAGAGATGCTAAAGTGAATATTTTGGTGCGTTAGTTCAGTTGGTTAGAATACATGCCTGTCACGCATGGGGTCACGGGTTCGAGTCCCGTACGCACCGCATTAGGAAATAAAAGAATCCTCTGATTTACTAGAAATCAGAGGATTCTTTATTTTGAAGATAGCGAATATCGCTATCCCTTTTTTCCATCATATCCCCATTTCACATAGATGGCTCCCCATGCAAATCCTGCTCCAAATGCTGTAAGAATTAGATTATCTCCTTTTTTGAGTTTCTCTTCGAAATCCCAGAGGCAGAGTGGGAGAGTACCGGCGCTAGTGTTACCATATTGTTCAATGTTGACCATGACCTTTTCGACAGGAACTTCCAAACGTTGTGTTACGGCAGCGATAATACGTTGATTAGCCTGATGGGGAATTACCCAGTCGATGTTGTCTTTGCTAAGATGGTTTCTTGCAATGATAGATTCACAGGCATCAGCCATGTTGGATACTGCATATTTGAATACAGTACGCCCTTCCTGATAGATATAATGCATTTGATTATCCAATGTATAATAAGAAGGAGTACATACAGAGCCACCCGCTTTAATGTGCAAAAAAGGCAATCCCTTACCATCTGTTCTTAACACAGCATCCATAATACCTAAATCTTCAGTAGTAGGTTCAAGCATGACTGCTGCTCCGCCATCACCGAAAATCGGACAAGTTGCACGGTCGGTATAGTTTATTATTGACGACATCTTTTCAGCGCCTACAACTACCACTTTCTTATAATTTCCGGAACGGATAAAATTAGCTCCAGTCTCCAGTGCATATAAGAAACCGCTGCAAACAGCTTGCATGTCAAAAGCAAAAGCTCTTTTCAGCTCCAGTCTTTCACATAAAATAGAAGCCGTGGAAGGAAAACGATAGTCAGGGGTTGTTGTGGCTACAATTATCAGATCAATATCATCCGGATTTGTTTGGGTGCGTTCTATTAACTGTTTGACAGCTTTACGAGCTATGTAAGAAGTTCCCAGTCCTTCCTCTTTCAAAATATGTCTTTCCTTAATGCCGATACGCCCCATAATCCATTCGTCGGTAGTATCTACCATTTTGGAAATCTCATCGTTGGTCAAAATGTAATCGGGTACATATCCTCCGACTCCTGTAATTACTGCGTTTATTTTTTCCATTCGTTTTATCTAGTTTTGGTAAATTGAAAAAAGGAGGTTTGTTCTGAGAATAAAAATGCGGGCGCAAATATATGGAAAAGAGACTGAATTCCAATAGTAGTTTGTGAAACTGTAGCCTTTTTAATTAATAAAAAGGAATATTTGACCAAATTTCGTTTTATTTTTAGCAGGCGATTTTTGTTAAAAGTAATGTGCAGTAATAGTCAGTTATTCATCGGGAAAAGCATTGTATATGTGAAAATATTTTGTTAATTTTGTAGATATAAATCAAAGCATATTCATCATGAAAGAATTCACAATACGTGCCTATGGCCGTATGGAACTGGCATTACTTTATTCTCCCGAACTTACCGACATCGCTGCTTACCGAAAAATGAAAAAATGGATCCAATTATGTCCGGGGCTTTTACAACGCCTGTATGACTTGGGCTACCAGCCTAACTGCCGCTCTTACACACCACTGGAAGTAAGAGTCATTATAGATGCATTGGGAGAACCATGAGACCTGTAAAAAAGGACAGTTGAAACATGAAAAATGAAGAGATCGTAAAGCGGCGCTTTGCATGGCCTAAAGCATAGCTTTACGACCTCTAAAGCTTAGCTTTAGACCTTACAAAGCACTATGCTATTTTACGGGTTCAGCAGTCGTGTTCTTTTTCATCCAATCTATTCCGGGCACGTAATCTTCCAACTTCGTCATACTCGGGTCATGTCTGAAATAAAGCTCACGTGTTGTCCCATTACGGTGTTTGACAATATCCATTACACCCAGCCCTTCGGTAGGGTACGTACTCTTACGGTCTGTAGTACGTCCGGAGAGGGCAGGACGGGAAAGCATCAATACGACGTCAGCATCCTGTTCGATAGCTCCACTCTCGCGAAGATCGCTTAAGTTGGGGCGGTTGTCGGGATGTCCTTCTACATTACGGTTTAATTGACTGAGTAGTATCACAGGTATATTCAACTCCTTTGCCAGCATTTTGGCCTTGCGACTGGCTTGCGCTACTTCCTGCTCACGATTTCGATTATGCTGGTCGCTTTTCATGTCACAGAGTTGCAAGTAATCGATAATGACACCATCGCATTTACCTTTGCTTTGCAGCAGTTTTGCAGAAGAACGAACGTAATCCATGCTTACAGACGGATTGTCGTCAATATGGATGGGTAGACGGGAAAGTTCGGTGGATGCCTCGTGTACTTGTCGTAGTTCACTGGGAGTCAGTTGTCCGCTGCGGAGATGGTCGGGGTTCACTCCTGTAGTAGCAGCCAATAACCAGCGATCTCCCAAACGCTCACCTAACATTTCAAGACTATACACAGCGATATGATAACCGGCAGAAGCAGCGGTACGTGCCAGATGCAGCGCGAATGCCGTTTTACCTACCGCAGGACGAGCAGCAATAACGATCTCCTCACCGGGTTGCCAGCCGCATGTCAGCCGGTCAAGGTCGGCAAATCCTGTAGGCAGTCCTGTAACACCGTTCTTGTTATTGGCCATGCGGGCCTCTATCAATTTTATGGTATCCTCCATAAGTTGCAACATGGAACGGAGATGTTCGGCAGTACCACATTCATTTTCTAACCGGTCGAGGAGGGTATGGGCATCTGTCAGCGTATCGTCTATATCAGTTGTTTCATCGGCTGCCAGTGCGAGCAGCTTGTGGAATCCCAAAATTGCTTCACGACGGATATATTTCTGTTTGAGAATCCGTGCGTGATATTCCAAGTGTGCACTTGACACTACACGTGAACTGATGCGCACCAGTGTATAAAGTCCTCCTATCAATTCGAGCTTGCCACGTCGGGCAAGTTCTTCTTTTACAGTCATGATGTCAATTGCCTGACCGGCATGATACAGACTCCGCAGGGCAGCATAAATCTCACGATTCGTTTCAGTATAAAATACTTCCGGTCGCAATATGCTCACAACCAGTGTGATGGCTTTACTTTCCAGCAAGCAGGCGCCGAGTACGATTTCCTCAAGTTCGACGTCCTGCGGGTTTGTTATTTCACTCATTTTCTTTTCTAATAATCATATTCATTCATAAATGCTTTATTTGACAGATAGGAAGCCGCCTGCATACAATACTTGATATCTGTTAGATTATCATAATACTCATCAATATGATTCAGGCTAAGACAACGTTCGTTGACAGATAACTTTTTCCATTCCCGGCGGGCACGGCCGATATTGGTTTTAGGCTTCCGGGTAATCTCATGAAATTTTTCCCAAAACGCATCGAAAGTGATGCCATCAGCTTCGGCACGGATGCTCTCGCGGCGTTTCTGCCCAACCAGCAGATCGTAGTCGGGTATACGGATATGAGTGATATACGGATTAACCACCCTTTCAATAATACCTTCATCATACATCTTATTAAAAAAATACCGTGTGCGGCTACGTTTCCACCCAAATAGTTCTGCCCAGTGGGCAATGGAGATTACAGATTCACCCCGCCGGCATTGAAAGGTGTAATGATGGATGTGGCACTCTACAGTGCTATAATTGACATGGGTTAATACCAGAATAAACGCGTCAAAATAACCCGTTGCACCTTTAGTCACTTTTATTTGCTCCTCGAATAAGACTTTAGGGAAGAGGAGATATCCCTTTTTTAGCATTTCTGCTGTAGATTTAATCATGCTTCATATTATTTTAATTCGGTGCGAAGGTAGCCCGACCAGTTGAGCTGTACAATTTTCAGGTTATAAATGGCTAAATATTGTAATTTTGGCTCATGTAACGATTGCTCTGATTGTGTGCCAATATTTTGAACCTTCCAGAACGCCCTCCTGCACTCTCTTTAAACGCCCTGCTAAAGGGGGAAGCCGACTTGCTATTTCTGCACTTCGACCACCCCTTAGTCCATTAATATATAAATAAGAAAAGAATGTATTAAAATACATTATATCTTTTTCTTCATTTTCGGGACAGCGAGATATGAATTCTTTTTTATCATTTCAGATACTAATGAAGGCATTCCCCAGAACCTTACAATAATGGCAATTTGCTGCGGAGTGAGTGTCGTAGTATGCGGGGTGAATCCCGCTTCTGTGAGTTGGGACAGTAATACCGCATGTTCTTTGATGGTCCGGCGGAATGCTTTCACCGCTGAACAATTATACTGATAGTTGGGGAAATAAGCTACTGCCACCTCGGACAGTACGTGGCAACCGTGAAGCAGCCAGTCAAAAGATTGATTATCCATTGTTTAAAATATTTTAGTACGCCGCAAAAATACAACTCATTTCATTGGATGGAAAAACCGTTTTTCTGATACTGGTAATTTAAATGTGAAATAAGTACGAATATTTTTAAATAAAAATCTAATTATTTAAACAATCTTCTCTATATTTGCATTCGAAATTAGATTTTATATGGCGATTTTGTCGATTAATAATCAGTAATGTAAAACCATTTATATATAACTAAATTTTATAATGTTGAAAGGAATAGGTCTAATAAAAGATCGTTTACAACGAAAGCGGGAGCAATACATCCATCAGAGAGAGAAAATGGAACAAATGAAGTGTACAATGCAAAACACCAGTGAGGAAATTGAGCAACTGGAATATGTGCTTAGTGAGATGGAGCATATAGCGGATGCAAATCGTGCGCCACGAGTGATTCCCAATGCCCGGGTGGAAGAGGTGTTTGCATATCTATGCCGGGTGTTTGAGTTTTTACAGCACCGTTTAAAACTGCATTTCAAATATAAATTGGCATGCGAAGTCATCTTTGCCCGCTATCAGTTTAAAAGTCGGTTGCATACTCCCGGACGGGAATATTTAAGCTTTGCCACTATACTGACTTACTTTAAACGTGAAAGAGGAATGGCGTATGGGTGATTTCAAAAATATTGAAATATAGAGATAATAGTGTGAAAAACAAATGTTTTAGGAACAGAAATGACGGATTTGATATTTTTTCCTTATTTTTGTGTGTCCATTTTTGAATGATATGATACAGATAATACGATTAAAAGGAAAAGACAAACATTTATATCGGCTTTTAGCGCCGATGGTGATGGATCCCGAAGTGATACGCGCAAACAATAATTACCCTTTCAAGACGGGCGAAGAGTATGTGTGGTTCATTGCGATTGAAGATAAAGAAGTGGTGGGCTTTGTCCCCGTGGAACAGAAAAACCGGAAGAAAGCTGTAATCAATAATTATTACGTGAAGGCAGAAGGCACCGTACGGGAGGAAATCCTGTCGCATCTGTTGCCTGCCATTGTTGCGGAGTTCGGACCCCAGAGTTGGTTACTCAATTCGGTCACACTGGTACAAGATAAAGAAACATTTGAAAAGTTTGAATTTGTATCCATGGACAAGAAGTGGACACGGTATGTTAAAATGTATAGATGACTTATGGCGAAAAAGAAAATATTAGGCACAAAGAATGTATATGAACTAGCACAAGAACGACTGAAAGTTATATTTAATGAATTCGATAATATATATGTGTCATTTTCCGGAGGTAA
Organism: Bacteroides sp. D55t1_190419_B8; assembly: GCF_015558905.1. NCBI lineage: Bacteria > Pseudomonadati > Bacteroidota > Bacteroidia > Bacteroidales > Bacteroidaceae > Bacteroides > Bacteroides sp. D55t1_190419_B8. The sequence goes on along the minus strand of NZ_JADMOU010000015.1, from coordinate 25,051 downwards.
GGACAGTGGGGTATTGCTGAATATGTGCATCGATTATATCCGGAAGAATAATTTGAAGATACGTTTGGGAGTTTTTCACATGGATTATGAAATCCAGTATAAAATGACTATTGACTATGTAGACCGGATGCTGGAGGCCAATAAGGATATTTTGGATGTATACCGGGTATGCATCCCTTTCCGTGTGGCTACCTGCACCTCGATGTATCAATCTTTTTGGCGTCCGTGGGAGGACAGCAAAAAGAATATATGGGTTCGTTCCATGCCTAAAAAAGCAATGACCAAAGAAGATTTTCCTTTTTATAATACAACCATGTGGGATTATGAATTTCAGATGCGTTTTGCGCAATGGATACATAATAAAAATGATGCAGTGCGCACTTGTTGTCTGATCGGGATTCGTACACAGGAAAGTTTCAATCGGTGGAGATGTATCTATATGAGCCGTAAATTCCAGATGTATCATAAATACAAATGGACTTCAAAAGTGGGGAATGATATTTACAATGCCTACCCTATTTATGACTGGAAGACAACGGATGTATGGACTGCCAATGGAAAATTCCAGTGGGATTATAATGTTTTATACGATCTTTATTATCGTGCCGGAGTCAATCTGGAGCGTCAGCGTGTAGCAAGTCCCTTTATTAATGAGGCACAAGAGAGTTTACAGCTTTACCGGGTGCTTGATCCCAATACCTGGGGGAAAATGGTGGGAAGGGTGAACGGTGTGAACTTTACCGGTATGTATGGTGGTACTCATGCAATGGGATGGCAGTCGGTGAAACTTCCCGAAGGATATACATGGCGCGAGTTTATGTATTTTTTGTTGTCCACTCTGCCGGAGCGGGCGAGGAAGAATTATCTCCGGAAACTTTCGGTGAGTGTGAATTTCTGGCGGACAAAAGGCGGATGTCTAAGTGATGCCACTATCCAAAAGCTGATTGATGCGAAAGTGCCGATCATCGTTATGGACAATAGCAACTACAAAACATTGAAGAAACCGGTGCGTATGGAATATCAGGATGATATTGATATTCCGGAGTTCAAGGAAATACCCACGTATAAGCGGATGTGTGTCTGTATCCTCAAGAATGACCATGCTTGCAAATACATGGGATTCTCACCGACAAAAGAGGAGATGAGTAAAAGAAGTCAAGTTATGGAACAATATAGAATCATAGTATCATGAGTGTAGATAAAAGCCCTGTTTACGAGGTAAAAGCGGTACCCGTAGAAAAAGTATGTGCGAACGATTATAATCCGAATGTCGTAGCACCACCCGAAATGAAGTTGCTGGAACTTTCTATTTGGGAAGATGGTTTCACGATGCCTTGTGTATGTTATTATGATAAGGAGGCGGACAATTATATCCTGGTAGATGGTTACCATCGTTATACGGTATTGAAAACTTCCCAACGAATCTATAAGCGTGAAAACGGTTTATTGCCGATTGTGGTGATAGACAAGGACCTGTCTAACCGTATGAGTTCGACAATCCGGCACAACCGTGCCCGCGGAATGCATAACATTGAATTGATGTGCAACATCGTTGCAGAGCTTGACAAGGCAGGTATGTCCGATCAATGGATTATGAAAAATATCGGTATGGATCGTGATGAATTGTTGCGCCTGAAACAAATTTCAGGACTTGCCGATCTGTTTGCCAATCGCGAATTCAGTATTCCTGATGAGGTGGCTCCTACGGAAACAGAACGCAAAAGCTTATAATCTGATAGCTATATATATACAGAAATTGAACATTTTGTCATTTAGGCACAAATTATACAAGTTATTAAGCTGTTTTATTGTATAAAATGGTCGTTTATCTTGCTTAATTTGTGCCTGAATTATATCTAAATGACATAAAAAACTATTAGCATATCTTGTTAGTGCAGTTTCAATAAGCGAAACTGTTTTCTTTAAAAAGGTACGCATATCGCAAAAAATACTTTCCATCAACATTCTTCTTTTATAATGCGTAACCCCTTCGACTGTAAATAGCATTAATAGTCTTACTTCTGGAATCTGATTATCTGTATCAGAAATGAATACAATTTTGTATCTCCTTTAATATTCCGAAATTTGCAATATGAGATTTGGATAAAATTTGATATCGCCAAGAATGAGGTGTTTAAGAGGTGTTTAATAAGGTAATGAGAGAGAGTAAGAGATATATAACTGTTTTTTTCTATTTGATTCTTCTTCTATTTATGGTTGGGTGTGAGCATGATGTAAGCACAATGGACCAAGAGAATGAAGAGGAAGTACTGAAAGAAAAAGTGCAAATAGAGATTTTTGCCAGGGCAAAATCGTACTCTTTGCCTCCGACCAGAGCTTTGGAAAGTGAGGTCGGTAAAACTCCATGGATACTGGTCTTTAAGGGACAGGGGACAGGAGCCACCTTTATAGAAGCTGTACAGGCTTTTGAAATGATAAGCAAGCGATATGTGTTATTGACTGGACAGCCTGCTGGTAACAAATACCAATTACTAATACTTGCTAATCCGTTGGATCAGTTCTATTATGGAAATGCATCTACGGGATATGATTTTAACCAGGCAGCTTTGCTTTCCAAGTTAACTCCGGGAGTGACTACTTATGGGGAAGCTTGTAGCAAGTTACTGACTAAACCATTGGATAGTAATCCGCTTACTACTATACCGTATAGTAGTGATGAAGAGACGATTCCGATGAGTTACCGATTGGAAGTGGATCAAATAGACAATACCACGAAGATAGCCAATACTGATGGAAGTTCATTATTGCTTACCCGTGTGGTTGCTAAGATTGTCATTGTCAATAAAGCATCTAACTTTATTTTGAAAGGAGTGACTGCTGTCATGAATGTACCCCGGCAGGGTGAATTGCATGATGCTGATGGAGCATTAATGAATAATACAGCCAATCTGACAGAGTACCAATATGATGCTGCTTACTCACTTCCTTTGATAAAAGCGGAAACGATTGCAACTGACGTGCAGAGTACAGAGAAATTCCCCATATATATGTACGAGTCCGATGTGCAGAATAATACATATCTTATTATTCAGGGTACTTATGACAATAAAGACTATTATTATAAGATGTCACTGCTCAATAGTAGCCTGCAGGCGATGGATATAGAGCGTAATCATTCATACACATTTACGATTAACAGAGCTAAAGGACCCGGCTACGATACGGTAAGTGATGCGAAGATTGCGAAGCCGTCTAATACTGGTCTTGATTTTGAGATTATGGTAGATGATAGTGAATCTTATGAGATCCTGGCCAATAATGACTATTATCTGGGTGTGAGCAACTCGGTTTTTATAGCCTATTACAGTGGTGAAAATGTGAAGGATTATGATGCCTTTAGTGTGATTACTGACTGTACAAAGGATTTTCCGGATGCTCGGACAATAACAGATAATAAACAGGAAGTATCAGGAGCCTTTCAGCTAAGCGGACCATTTAAAGTGCCGATAGTAACTTCCAATGGAACAAATCCGGTAATAACACCGGTAACAGTTGGAGTCACTAACCAGTTGATGGGTTATGAAGAGGGAATTGATGATAAGAAAAATGCGTATATAACATTAAAACTTGGAAACTTGGAAAAAAAAGTTCATATCAGACAAAGAAAAGCGATTTCCGCAGGAGGAAGCACGCTTAAGTTTATGCCTACTAATAATACCGATCCGGTAGTAAGCGAAATAAACTATTTCTGTCTTACTGGCCAGGTAGAAGAGGGGACTGACAATCCTAAGGAGTGGATTCGTTTATACTCTTCTGCAATGCCGGAAGGACATACAGGAGAAGATCATATTATCGTAGAAGACGGGAGAATATATGTTGAAGTGTTACCTAATACAAGCGCAACTCCCAGATCCGGCATTGTGCATCTAACTACCATGGCGTCTGTTGGTGGTGTTAGTGTAAACTCCGTGCAACGTATAAAATTAGATATTACTCAATTAGGGAAGTAAACATGGTGTTAATGAAGAAAGTAAGTTTACTCATTTTATTCATGCTCGGATGTATTCTTTCCGAGAGTAAGGCACAAAAAGTTGCTCTTAAAAGCAACCTTTTGTATGACGCTACCGCTACCATGAACTTAGGGCTGGAGTTGGGATTGGCACGTAAATGGACACTGGATATCCCGGTCAACTATAATCCATGGAAACCTTCCGATGGCAAACGGTTGCGTCATTGGGGAATACAACCCGAAGTTCGTTATTGGTTTTGCGAACGCTTCCGCCGTACGTTTATCGGAATACACGGGCATTATGCGGATTTCAATGTGGGAGGGTGGCCTAATTGGTCTTTCATCAGCAAAAATATGCAAGAGAATCGCTATCAGGGACATTTATATGGAGGCGGTTTTTCAGTGGGACACTCTTGGATCTTGAAAAAACGATGGAGTATTGAAGCATCTGTTGGAGTGGGATATGCCCATATTGTATATGATAAATATCCCTGTACCACTTGCGGTACGAAGGAGAAAGAAAGTAGTAAGAATTACTTTGGACCTACTAAAGCAAGTGTGTCGCTTATTTATATAATTAAATAGAATGATGATGAAAAGAAATATAGGTTTTATCGTATGTATGTTAGTGGTTTGCAGCCTGAATATAAAGAATGTCATGGCACAATCCCGCTCTTATGAGGGCAACATTGCAGTGAAGCCGGTTCAACTGGAACAAAAAGGAAACTTTCTTCATATCAATATAGACTTTAGCTTGAATAATGTGAAGGTTAAATCGGCGCGCGGAGTGGATTTTATTCCTCAACTGGTATCTCCGGGACGTACTTTGAATCTTCCGAAGGTATCTATTAAAGGTCGTGATGAATATCTGGCTTATGAACGTGAACTTGCTGTGATGAGTGCCAAAGAGAAGAAGACCTATGAGAAGCCTTATGTGGTGGAAAAAGGAAGCAAATTGAGAAATGATACGATTCACTATCGATATGTGGTGCGTTTTGAACCTTGGATGGAAGATGCGCGTCTGGATGTGCAGCGTGATGAGTGTGGTTGTGGTGAAACAGCATTGATGGATGTGGAGCAGTTTGATAAGGTTACGTTGGAACGTGTATTGTTGCCATACGTGGTATCACCTCAATTGGCATATTTGCAACCAAAGGCTGAAGAGATCAAACGTCGTGATATACAGGCAGAGTGTTTCCTTGATTTTGAAGTGAATAAGGTGAACATACGTCCCGAATATATGAACAATCCTCAAGAGTTGGCTAAAATTCGTAAGATGATTGACGAATTGAAGTCTGATCCTAGTGTGAAGGTTAATCGTTTGGACATCATAGGCTATGCTTCTCCGGAAGGGACATTGGCAACTAACAAACGCTTGTCTGAAGGACGTGCCATGGCACTCCGGGAGTATCTGGCGTCCAGATATGACTTCCCAAGAAACCAATATTATATCATCTTTGGCGGTGAGAACTGGGAAGGTTTGGAAGAAGCACTGAATACAATGGAAATGGAATATAAAGATGAAGTGCTGGAAATTATAAGGAATATACCTATAGAGAAAGGAAGAGAGACCAAGTTGATGCAACTTCATGGGGGAGTGCCTTACCGGTATATGCTGAAATATATTTTTCCGAGTCTTCGTGTAGCTATCTGTAAAGTGAATTATGAGGTTAAGAATTTTAATATAGATGAAGCGAAAGAGGTCATTAAAAGCCGTCCGCAGAATTTAAGTCTGAATGAGATGTTTTTGGTAGCTAATACCTATCCGGTTGGTTCGCAAGATTTCATTGATATATTCGAGACGGCTGTCCGGCTCTATCCGAAAGATGAGATTGCTAATATGAATGCCGCTGCTGCCGCCTTGTCGCGTAATGACCTGTCATCGGCAGAACGTTATCTGGGTATGGTATACTCGAATACTAATTTATCAGAATATAATAATGCCATCGGGGTACTAATGTTATTAAAAGGAGAATATGAAAAAGGAGAAAAGTATTTAAAAATAGCCGCCGGATCGGGTCTGGAAGCTGCCGGACATAATTTGGAAGAATTGGCTAGGAAGAGAACAAATGCAGCTGAAATTGAAAATAAAAATAGGGATAAATAAATTAATTACAAACGCTTTTATTAAATTGTAAAAAAACAATGAAGAAAAAAAACTTTTTTATGCTGGCACTTGCTGCTATTGCATTTGCAGCATGTAGTAATGAGGACATCGTTCCTGATGGGGAAAACGGGACTGATGTAACTAACTCTGATGGAGATGCATGGGTGGCTTTAAGTGTACAATCAACCAAAACACGTGCACTGAACAACCCCAATCAAGAAAATGGTACGCCCGATGAAAGTACGATTACTAAGGTTTATGCGGTTTTCTTTGATGGACATACTGATGCAAGTATCGTAACGAAAATTATAGATTTTGGAACAGAGGACATCAATAACCTACCTAACAGAACAAATGCATTTAAAATACCTTCTAGCTCGGAGGCTGTATTGATTATTGCTAATCCGCAGAATCTGGGTCGGACCATTCAGGAAGGTGATACTTATGAAAATGTAAATAAGGTAATAACGCTTACGGCAGAAACCGAAGTGACTACTGGGGTAGCAAAATCAGGCGGATTTGTTATGACAAATGCTAAAGGTGACCTGGAACCTTCAAAAACGAATGGAGATCCGGAAGTATTGACTTTGTATAATACGCCAACAGCAGCAACAAGCTCTCCTCTGGCAATTAGAATTGACCGTATATCGGCAAAAGTGCGGGTATATGTGAAACCTGACAGTGGTGAAGAACTTAGTGAAACGGCAACTATAGACTCGGATGAAACAGAGTGGTATTTGAACGTGACGAACAAGAAATTCTATCCTGCATCAAAAAGAATGAAGACAGCCATGAATACATGGACTCCTTATGACCAGTATAGTCTCGGTTCGTACAGAATAGATCCGAATTTTGGGGTAGTCAATGACATTGGCGCATGGGATGATGATGATCAAACGGTGTATGCTGGCAACTATTTTTATGTGTCATCTGCTACTAAAAAAGAGGATATAGATTGGAATAAAGTAAATACGTCTGTTAAATACTGTCTTGAAAATACACAGAATCAAACTGATGCTGTAAACTTCAATGTACATGCCTATACAACGCAGGTATTACTGAAAGTAGGTTATGCTCCTACTACTATTACTAACGAGGATGGTTCAAAGGTGACTTTAGCTAACGGAACGGATTGGTTTAACATGAATGGTATATTCTATACTCAAGCTTCGATATTGACTTATATTGAAAAAGAATTGGTCGGTAAATATAAACATGGTAAACCGTCTGAATATGCTACGGATATCACAGATTCTTATAATGAGTATATAAACGCACTTCTTAATACCCAAGTAACGATTCCTGCTGATAAGGATGATGCTAAAACAGCAGAAGAAATGGCAGAGGAACTTACACTGGAGTTTAGCAATCTTGCTACCCAAATTTCAACAGCAAGTAAAGGGGGCAAGAACCTGAAAGGTGTTGAATACTATTCAGAAGGTATTTGTTACTATAAAGTCATGATTAAGCATGATGATAGTCCTACCATCATGAATAAGTTGGGTGAGTTTGGTGTCGTTCGTAACTCTGTTTATGATATTACTGTAAATAAAATAAATAATCCGGGATATCCAATCATCCCCGATCCGGATCCTAGTGCACCGGATGAAGAAGAAGACCGTTACTTGTCTATCAAGATTGAGGTTAATCCATGGACTTGGTACAGTCAAGTTGAACCACTATAATATGAAATTCATTGTTTTAATATAATTTGAGGTAAAGAGGGGACACTCTCTTTACCTTCAAAACAAACAATAAAAAATAGAAAACAAACAATAGAAAACTTTATAGTTTGATAGAATTAGAAGAATAGAAATATGAACCTAAAAAGCCTTGTACGCCATGTCACCTTCGGGATTCTCATCATTAGCTCCTGGATAATGACTTCTTGTGATAACTTTAATGAAGACTTGCCGGAATGCCGTTTGTTTGTAAAGTTCAAATATGACTATAATATGGAATTTGCAGACGCTTTCCATACGCAGGTTGATAAAGTAGAGCTTTATGTGTTTAATAAGGACGGAAAGTTTTTATTTAAACAGGCAGAAGAAGGAAGTTCATTATCGACGGGAAATTATCTGATGGAGGTAGCATTGCCTGTAGGCGAGTATCAGTTTATGGCATGGGCAGGTGCACGTGATTCATACGATATTACTTCGTTAACTCCCGGTGTTTCTACAATTTCCGATCTAAGATTGCAGTTGAAACGCGAAGAGTCTCTTGTCATCAATAAAGAGTTGGAAACGCTTTGGTATGGTGAGATTATCGATGTAAACTTTACAGGAAAAAGTCATCAGACAGAGACGGTTAACCTGATAAGGGATACAAAACGGGTACGTTTTATATTCCAGGGTTATACCAATAACTGGGAACTCAACGTGGATGATTATGATTATGAGATTCGGGAATCCAATGGGTATCTGGGGCATGATAACTCTTTGTTGGAGGATGATATGCTTAGCTTCCAGCCTTATCGCAGAGATCAGGTGAATTCTGCTGCTGCTTCAGTAGACCTTAATACGATGCGATTGATGAAGGACCGGAAAACCCGGTTAGTGGTGACGGAGAAATCTTCTGCAAAAAAGGTATTCGATATTAATCTGATTGATTATCTTGCTATGACTAATATGGAGGATAAGAAAATCGGAATGCAGGAATATTTTGATCGCCAAAGTAACTATCATATCGTTTTCTTCATCTCTGATTCATGGCTTGCCATGAGAATCGTGATTAACGGATGGACTGTTTATTCGCAGACTGAAGGAGAATTGTAATATCAACAAATAAAGAGAAACCCCTGAAAGAATGCATAAGTATAGTAAGGGATAAAAAAAGAACCGGCTAAGTTAATTAACTTAGCCGGTTCTTTTTTACAAGGTATCAATTATACTTTCTTGATTTTGTAGAAATATGATACGCTGTGCTTCTCCGCTTTCCGAGATCAGAGTGGAGTGACGTTTCAAAGATAGAATCCAGTCACGTTGCATCTGACAAATATGCGGGCTTTGTGAATCCATAGAATTGATCGAATATATCCGCAATAGACTAATCTGGTAGTTCAGTTTTTCGATGTAGCTGTAAGTCGCTTCGAAGTTTATATTGGATAAATAGAAATACACTTTCCGTCCTTCGCCGAATTCACCTTTACTTGATAACGTTTCTATATACGTCAGTAGTTGATATAGTTCTTCTTTCAGGTTCGCTACATCATTTGGGGTAATCATATGCAAACTGGCAAAGTACTTGATCTCATTGACGAAAGAATGGAAAATACTGGTGTCCCAGATAAAAAAGGTTTTAGGACATTGCTTCACGCTTTCACTCAACTTCTTATGCGCCTGCACGATTTTCTTCTCTACCTGCATATCCGCCAAAGAGTGTGGGGTCTTGATTTGTCCGTGCTGATAGATCCATCGGCTAAGACGAAACTTAGACAGATTCTCGAAGGAAGAATAAAGTGTAAAAGGTAAAAGATTGGAAGCCGTATATATTTCCGTGCTATTATCTTCTTTTACAAAATCAAATATCTGTAGATAACGATTAAGTATTTCGTAATAGCTATCTATCGCATTAGAAGAATGATGCAGGTTGAGGTCGAAAGTCACCTTGTTAGAATGGTGATCGCCGACTACCTGATCGATAGAAATTCCCAATTTGTGAGATATGATGGCTACTTCTTCTATCGAAAAAGACACCTCACCCCGAAGTCTGCGGTATACAGCTTCTTTGCCCATACATAGGATATCCGCCAAATTACTGGCAAGATTTTGCCCTTTGGGAACCCTCTCTTTCATAACTGTTATTAATTCATTTAGAATACCATTTTTCATTGTCTGTTCCTCGCATTTAATATTAATAATCACTGTGATACATTTTATGCAAAATTAAGGCTTGTAAGTGAAAGATTAGTGTGGAAAAACGGCTATGAGTTATATGCTTATTTTCTGATTGGAAAGAAAATAAAAGAGCGGGGGCATATAATGAAAAAAAGTAGATAATGAGGTTATCTACTTTCATTTATTGTAATTCTATAATTTATTTGCTTCTGTTTTACGAAAAAATGGAAATTAAAGAGTATCAATGATTTCCCGTTGTTGTTTAAAGAAATGGATACGTTGCATTTCACCACTTTCGGATATCAGGGTAGAGAATTTCTTTAATGACTGAATCCATTCTTTTAAACTATGGAATATCTCATGGTCCAGGGTAGTCAAAGAATTGATGGAATAAATGCGTATCAGACTAAGCTGTAGCGAATTGGTTTCCACGTAACTGTATGTTGCCTCAAAATTGATGTGAGACACATAGATACGGACTGTATTGCCATCTTTGGTTTTTCCTCGCATAGCGAGTTCTTCCAATTCGTCTGTAAGTAGAAACAACTCTTCTTTAATCTGCATTTTCGCTTCATCCGAAATGAGATGAACATCAGAGAAGTATTGGATATCATTGATAAGATGCTGGAAAATCATGCTGTCCCAGATATAATCTATGGAATGAATATGACGGGTCATATCCACATAGTCTTTCTGGATATTGAGTAATTTTACCGGAATCTCCAGTTCATCGAAATTGTTGCACTGAATATATTTGTTTTGATACATCCATTTGAAAAAACGGAATTTTGCCAAAAGGTCATATTTCAGATAGAAAGTCTGGGGGATAATATTAGAAGAAGTCCCCATGGTAGACTCCGGATCATCCTGCATCGTATTGATCAATGATGCATATTTATATAAGATATTATAGTAACTTTCAAACGGATCATCATAATCTACGATGTTTATGTCGAACATTGCATTCGATTTGAAGCTGGTTCCTATAATCTTATCCAGCGATATGCCAAGTTTCCTTGAAACAAGGGCTGCTTCCTGTAGTGTGAAAGGTACCTCGCCGCGTAATCTTCTATATACGGCTTCTTTGCCTATGTATAGTGTATCCATTAGTATATCTGCCAGTTTACCTTTTGCCGGAAGCTTTTCTTTCATCGCCTCTATCAGGTTTGTATTAGGGTCATTTATCGTCATAATAGTCTAAATAAAATGTACTTTTGTATTATAAACATTTCACTGTGGCAAGTTGTTTCGGAATTTGAAACTATTTAAATCTTCTTTTTTTTAAAATATCCTCTCCGAAAATTGTTTATTTTAAGCAAATCGGTTACATTTGTGTCCATAAACAAAACGAAGAGACAGCGTCTCTTTAGTAAACAATAGAAAAACTTAGAATGAAAAGAATATTGGTAAGTGGCGGAGCCGGTTTTATAGGCTCTCATCTTTGTACTCGGCTTATAAACGAAGGTCACGACGTGATATGCCTGGATAATTTTTTTACGGGTTCGAAAGATAATATCATTCATTTGATGGATAATCATCATTTTGAGGTGGTGAGGCATGATGTCACTTATCCTTATTCGGCAGAAGTAGATGAAATCTATAATTTGGCATGTCCCGCATCTCCTATCCATTACCAACATGACCCGATTCAAACAGCTAAAACATCTGTGATGGGGGCTATTAATATGTTGGGATTAGCAATGAGGCTGGATGCCAAGATTTTGCAAGCTTCCACGAGCGAGGTATATGGAGACCCGATCGTTCATCCGCAACCGGAAAGCTACTGGGGGAATGTGAATCCGGTAGGTTACCGGTCTTGTTATGATGAGGGGAAGCGTTGCGCAGAAACGTTATTTATGGATTATCACCGTCAGAACAGTGTGCGTGTGAAGATTATCCGTATTTTTAATACATATGGTCCGCGAATGTTACCGAACGACGGCCGGGTTGTTTCTAATTTTATTCTTCAAGCGTTGAATAATGAGGATATAACTATATATGGTGATGGAAAACAAACACGTAGTTTCCAATATATTGATGATTTGATTGAGGGAATGATAAGAATGATGAATACGGAGGATGGGTTTACAGGACCTGTGAATTTGGGGAATCCGAATGAGTTCCCGGTGTTGGGACTGGCGGAAAGGATCATTAGTCTGACTGGCTCATCTTCGAAAATTGTATTTAAGTCTTTGCCGGATGATGATCCGAAACAGCGACAACCGGATATTACATTGGCTAAAGAGAAACTGGGTTGGCAGCCTACCATTGAACTGGAAGAGGGGCTGAAGCGTATGATTGAATATTTTAAAAATGTCTGAAGCATAAAAAAAGAAAATTATGAATATGGAAATTAATCCTTCCGAATATAAAGTCCTTATTGTGGACGATGTAATATCAAATGTCCTTTTATTAAAGGTACTTTTGACCAACGAGAAATTCAAAATTGTGACTGCCGGTAATGGGACACAGGCGTTGGAACAAGTGAAGAAGGAAAATCCGGATCTAGTATTGCTGGATGTGATGATGCCGGATATCAGTGGATTTGAGGTGGCTCAACAAATGAAAGCGGATCCCGAAATGGCTGAAATTCCCATTATCTTCCTGACTGCTCTTAACAGTACGGCGGATATCGTCAAAGGATTTCAGGTGGGTGGTAACGACTTTATCTCAAAGCCATTCAACAAAGAAGAGCTGATTATTCGTGTGACACACCAGATTTCGTTAGTCGCAGCGAAAAGAATCATTGTTGCACAAACGGAAGAGTTGCGTAAGACTATTATGGGACGTGACAAGCTCTACTCTGTGATTGCGCATGACTTGCGTTCGCCTATGGGATCTATCAAGATGGTATTGAATATGCTGATTCTGAATCTGCCAAGCGAAACGATTGGTGAGGAGATGTATGAATTGCTAACGATGGCCAATCAGACAACTGAAGATGTATTCTCATTGCTTGATAACCTGCTGAAATGGACGAAGAGCCAGATTGGTAAACTGAAAGTGGTTTATCAGGATATTGATATGGTAGAAGTGGTAGAGGGCGTAAGCGAAATCTTTACGATGGTGGCCAGTCTGAAGAATATTAAGATTGTACAGGATGTGACTGTGGAAAATATGGCTGTCCGTGCTGATATTGACATGATTAAGACTGTGATCCGTAATTTAATCAGTAATGCGATTAAGTTTAGCAATGAAGGTTCGGAAGTAGTGGTGTCATTGGCAGAAGAAGACGGTATGGCAATCGTAAGTGTGAAAGACAGCGGTTGCGGTATCGATGATGAAAATCAGAAGAAGTTGTTGCATACCGATACTCATTTCAGTACCTTTGGTACAAACAATGAGGAAGGTTCGGGACTCGGATTATTATTGTGCCAGGACTTTGTTGTCAAGAATGGCGGTAAACTGTGGTTTACTTCAAAAAAGGGAGACGGGTCTACATTTAGTTTCTCAATCCCATTGTTGGAGAAATAAGAATAACTATAGATAATACGGATTAGAATTAATAAGGGCACGGTTTGCATGAATATGTAAACCGTGCCCTTATTATTGGGTATACTCTGTTTTCGGCCTATCGTTTGCAGATAGCCTTAAAATCGCAATATGAACATTTTTTAGTATCTTCTGTCTGCGTGAAAGGCTCTTCTTCGTTGAATATTTCTTCTAATAATGCTTGCAGGCGTTCGCGGAATTCATCTTCAAAGAAAGCAAAGTTGTTTACCGGTATTTTCGGTTTACGGGGTTCTCCCATTTCGATAACAGGCGAATAGCTTTCCGATGCTGCCCGGTGAATGTAGAGTAGGGCAGGAGCTACCATTAATGATTGTTTCCGGCTCATGATAGCGGCATACAGAAAAGTCTGGAAGATATAGTTCGGGCGTGTTTCCGATGGGGTGAACAGTTGCCCGATATTAGCAGGTATTTTAGGACTTCCTCCTGTTTTGTAGTCAACAATCCGCAGGGTACTTTCTTTTGCATCCATACGGTCTATTGTGCCACCCAGACGGAGAGTGAACGGTCCTTGTCCTGTTTGTATAGTTATCTCTTCTGAAACTTTCTTTTCCATAGCGACCATTTCGAAAGGAGTATATAAAAGGTCGTTGCGCAGCAATTGTTTCAGATAGGAAACAATTACTTTGGAGTTGATAAGTTGTATGCCGTTATATTCCGGTTTTTCTTCGGGAGAGACCTTGAATAATTCTTCTTTGAAGGCTTGGTCAACGTAGCTTTGTAGTTTCACCTCATTGCGTAATAAGCGTTCGATATCTTCTTTATGTATCGTTTTTCCGGCTGCGGTCAGATCGGTGTATGCCAATTGGGCGGAGAGGTGGAAAATGGTTCCGAATAGGGCGGAATCAATTTCTGCACTAACTTCGTCCGGTGTTTTCAAGCCCGCTACATAGCGGTAGTAGAATCTCAACCGGCAATCCAGATAAGCATTAAGGGCGGAAGGAGAGAGAATCACTGAATTTGGATTAGTGCTATCGTAAGCACGATAGAGTCGTCTTAGTACTTCAGGTGTTTTTTCTACTCGTATCTCTTGGGTACTTTGCGGAGATTGTCCGGCTTCCAGATACTCGCGAGTGATATCATGCGGACCTTCTACAAGTAATTGCAGCATGAAACGGGATTCTTCTCCACGGTTGAGACCGTCCGAAGAAGTATTGTAGAGTAGCGTGATATTCTCTGCCCGTTGTATCAGTCGATAAAAGTAGTAGGCATACACTGCATTTTTGTGTTCGATAGTGGTCATGCCGAATGCTTTCCGGAGATTATAGGGAATAAAAGAGGAATCTCCTCCGGATTTTGGAAGTTGTCCTTCGTTGAGAGACAATATAATGAGATTCCGGAAGTCCAGATTACGTGTTTCCAATACTCCCATGACTTGCATTCCGATAGCCGGTTCTCCGTGGAAAGGAATATTGGAAGATGTCAGTACTTTGGTAATCAGTCGTTTCAGAGTATCGGTGCGTATATTTAACTCTCCACTTTCAATCAAACTGTAGAGACGGTTGATTTTGGTATGGCTTTGAAAGAGCGATTCTCTATATAGTTGATTGAAAATATCATTGTATTCTCCTTCTTTGCGATAAATGGTTGAAATGTTTTTGATTAATTCAATCAGGTAATCGCATAGCTCTCTTATACCATTACGGGGAGTGAAGAGGGTAGCTAAAAAATCATCTTGTTTAAGTTCCGATGGAAGTGGATAAAAACGGTTGGTTTGGGTCAGCTCATGTTCCAGGGGAGTGGCATGAGATGATAATTGCCGGGTATAGGGATGTTTCAATATAGCAGATACTGCCTCGTAAGTGAATCGGCCGGTGTCGGAGCGGTAACCATTGGTTTGCAATTCCATTGCGGCATTGATAAAGCTATAAACGGGAGTTTGTGCCAATGGGAATCCCATGGTGATATTGACGTTTTTCACTTCCTGTGGAATGGAATGAAGCACGGGGAGAAGCAGAGCTTCATTACAAAGCACTACGGCATTTTCTTTTTCCTTTTCTATGGCAATTTGCGAATGATCGTTTGTTATCGCCTTAATCCATTCGGGAAGGAAACGTGCCTGGGCATTCTCGGTAGAAGCGGAAATAGATCGTATTTTCTTCGGTTCTTTAAAGGTGTTGAAAAAGCTTTCCGGGAGTTCGTTCGGAAATTCCCCGAGATTACGTTTCAGGAATTCTCCGGCCTCATGTTTTTTGATTTGTTGGGTGTAGAAAATATCATAGTCCCAATAGAAGAGTGCTTTGCCCGCATCTTTCAGTTTTCTGAAAAAGTCATTTTCTACTTTGTTCAATACATTGAACCCGACAAATATGTATTTGTCGTATTTGAGTTGGTCAGTATCAAGTTGTTCGATCACGTTCCGGTAGAGCATGCCTTCGTAAGCAATGCCTAACTCTGTCAGGTTCGCCCGGTAACGATGGTAGATAGTACCTAGCTTGTCCCAAAGGGAAATAAATTTTTCTTTTAGTTCGGTCCGTTTTTCAATGGAGAAATTCTGAAAAAACTGTTGTATGGCTTCTTCCTGCTCTTTGTCAAGGAATTCATAGTCGTCCATCAGATTTTTCAAATCTTGTAGATTACTGAATAATTTGTCGGCATCGACCATATTTTTATCTACATCATCAAAATCACTAATCAACAACTCTCCCCAGAAGTAGAAATCGTCCAATGTTTCCTGACTCTGTGTTTCCTCTTTGAACACTTTATAAAGTTCGCATACCAATCGAATAGGATCACCACTTTTCTGT
This sequence comes from Bacteroides sp. D55t1_190419_B8, assembly GCF_015558905.1. NCBI lineage: Bacteria > Pseudomonadati > Bacteroidota > Bacteroidia > Bacteroidales > Bacteroidaceae > Bacteroides > Bacteroides sp. D55t1_190419_B8. Next base: position 8,881 of record NZ_JADMOU010000015.1, on the reverse strand, counting down.
ACGGATAGTTTCTGAAACAGGTCGCTGATACTCATGGCGGCTGGTGACCAGATCGGTTGATCGGATTCTCCTACTAAATATTCATTGAAGAACAAGTTAGCACGTTTATTAGGGAAAATGAGTGCTGTACGTGACAGGTCGTTTCCTATCTTGGTATATAAATCATGAGCGACTAGTTGGAGAAATGATTGCATATTGATTAAACTATTTTCTGATTTTTGTATTTATTGTAATCGGAACATAACAGGAACAGTGAAATAAACAGCAACTTTAGTACCATCTTCCAGTTCTCCCGGTTTCCATTTAGGCATTTGATTAATGACGCGTAAAGCTTCTTTATCCAGATAAGGATCTACGCCACGTAAAACTTTTGGCTTGACTACATTTCCTTCTTTATCAACGATGAACTGAATAATAGTACGCCCCTGTACACCATTACCTTCTGTTCCTGTATTAGGGTATTGAATTTTTTTTGCAAGAAATTCCATGAGAGCTTGCTGGCCTTCAGGAAAATCAGGCATAACAGGTACTTTCTCGTAAACGTCAGGATAGTTTATACGAGTATAAGTGATTTTCAATTCCGGGCCATACATCGCACTGAATGAGAGCATCAGATTGTATGTCACTTGTACTGTCTCATTTGCCAACATGCCGGGTGTCCAACGAGGAATGAGAGACATGACTCTTAATATTTCAGCTTCAACTTTGGGATGTATCTTGCGAGTAATCTTTGGGTTGATAACTTGTCCGTCATGATCTATAGTGAATTGTACATCAGTATATGTATTATTAGCAATACTATCTATTTCTGAATAACGAAGATTTTCTTTCAGAAATTCTATAAATTTTTCTGTTCCTCCGGGAAATTCCGGTAGCTTCTCCGGACCATAAAAGGGAGCTTCCCCTTTCATGTCTTTTTCTTGTATCAGGCTGTCAACAGTAATAGTCCAATTCATTTTAGGGCATTGTAGTGTTTCTGCGTTCAATGAAGTAGGAGGTATTATTGTAAGTATGCCAGTTGATAGTCCAAACAGAGTGATGGCCTTACCTACACGGCGTTTTCGCTCAAGTTGTTGCTCCAGATATCGAACTTCTGCTTCGCATTTGGGGCAAGTACCCAAACAATCTCCCTGATACTGACATTCAGAAGTGATGAATTCAATATCATTCGCTTCGGCTATTTGCCGACGAATCTCTTTTAAAATTTTACAGGTTTGTTTTCCTCGTTTCATGGTATTATCTATATTGAAAAGGAGATATTATTGTTTGGCTCTGAATACGATTGGAACTGTATACTTTACAGCTACAGGTTTTCCCATTTGAGTTCCGGGCTTCCACGCTGGCATTTTTTTTATAATTCTCAATGCTTCCTTATCATAAACCGGATGAATCCCACGAGCAACTTTTGCATCTATAATCTTCCCTTTTTTAGTAATAGTGAACTGGACAATAACACGTCCTGAAATACAAGGTGCGTCTTGAGGATAGTTTGTATTTTTGGCTATATATGCCATTAATGCTTTTTGACCTCCAGGAAATTCAGGCATTGCCTCGACGATCCCAAACATAGCCTCTTCTTTTTTCAACGACAAGGCTTTTAGCTCCTCTGCAGTAATGGTGGTTCCTGCTACCTGATGTATTTTTTCTGTTTTTCCACCCGTAACTTCAACTTTAGGAAGTGAATCACAACTGTTACTTAGACTGTCCTTTATCGCTTCTTGTCCATATAGAGGAGAAGAAATCAATGCAGCAGATAGCCCAAGAGATACGCCCACTATTTTTACACTTAATCCGGACCTTTGGCGGTTGAGAAGTTGTTGCTCCAGATATCGAACTTCAGCTTCGCATTTTGGGCAAGTGCCCAAACAATCTCCCTGATACTGACATTCAGAGGTGATGAATTCAATATCATTCGCTTCGGCTATTTGCCGACGAATCTCTTTTAAAATTTTACAGGTTTGTTTTCCTCGT
>NZ_JADMOU010000015.1:0-6810 GCF_015558905.1 Bacteroides sp. D55t1_190419_B8 | reverse complement strand
TGATGAATTCAATATCATTCGCTTCGGCTATTTGCCGACGAATCTCTTTTAAAATTTTACAGGTTTGTTTTCCTCGTGCCATGGCATTAATCATTAGGGGTTTTATAGGTGAATCGGTCGAATTGGGTGATTCCCATTTCTTTCAAAAGCTCTATGCTGTAGTCTACATCTTTCTCTGTATTATAAGAAGGAATGAGCGGTGTCCGAATGATAATTTTCCCGGCTTTGCCTTCTTCGATTAAATACCGGAGATTGCATAAAACCCTTTCATTACCTTTTTCGGTATATCGCTGATAAATGTCATTATTCATGTCTTTGATGTCGACGATATAATTATCTACAATAGAAATCAACTCTTCTACATTCTGTAGTGGAACATTGAGAGACGTTTCGACAGTGATTCTCCATTCCGGTCCGCAAAGTTGGCGAAACTGCCGGATGAACTCGTTTTGCAATAATGGTTCTCCACCTCCAAATGTGACTCCTCCGCAGCTCGCCAGAAAGTAAAGTTCGTCTTTACGTACTTCCTCGTAGAGTTGGTTACAATCATATCTCTCCCAAACGCCATCAGGTTGTAGAGAGGTTGGATTGAGACAATATTTGCAACGCAACGGACAGCCATGGAAAGCAACTAATGTTGTAACTCCTTCACCGTCAATCGTTAGTCGATGGCGGGCAATGCCGATGAGAGGAACAGCTTTCATACTTTTTCTATTTTTTCTTCATCCACATACCACAAATAGCCGGTGATATTTTTATATCCCATCTTGGTAAGAAGTTGCATATATCCTTTCACTTGTTTGTTATATTTAGGATTTTCCTTACCAAACTTGAAATCGACTACAACAACCTGATCGTCTTTCATCATTACACGGTCCGGACGACGGGTTTGCAAAACTCCTTTTTCTTTATAGATAATAGCACATTCATTAAACAGCGTCCATTTTCCGGAATACCAATCTTGAATTTCAGGGGAAGAAAAAGCTTTCTTTGCAACTTCACGAGCCACCTTCTCTTTCTCATCATTTCTGATAACTCCTTCAAAAATAAGCCGTTCGATGGCCGGATCGATATCTTCTGCCGTTTCGATGACAGAAAATAAAGTATGTAACATGCGTCCGCGGTTGATAAAGCGGTCGTCCGAATCTTCTTCTTCAATGCCCTGAATGAAGTCAGCAGAGCGGTTGGACTGACGAAATTCAATATCATGCCGCATGGATTCCATCCGGATAGGGAGTTTTTTTGGTTTCTGGGTTAGCTTGTTTGTGGATATCTTTCTTCTTTCTTCTTCTGAAGGGCACAGTTTCCCTTGCTCGTAACAGTCTTCTTCCCTGTCAATCCCTTCTTCTTGGGCTACTATCGGTAGGGTGTTTGCCAATAGTTCGGACATGGTGCCTTTCTGGCTTTTTCTACTCCAGATAATAAGGTTTTTCCCTGCGCGGGTAAAAGCAACGTATAGTAGATTGAGGTTATCTACCCAAAGTTGAAGACGCTCTTGCAGGTAGTCGTTACCATAAATCGATTCAGCCATTTGGGTGGAATAGTTAATAGGAAGAATATCCAATGCATTGAACGGTGCTGTTTGCGGGGCACACCATACAAGCTGATTATTGGTTTCATTCTCCAGCTTCCAGTCGCAGAAAGGAAGGAGCACGGTATGGAATTCCAATCCTTTGGATTTGTGTATGGAGAAAATCCGGATACCTTCTACTTCTCCACTTGGAATTGTTTTACTGCATAATGTTTCGTCCCAATACCGGATGAATCCGGCCAGCTCGGAAGAGTTGCTTTGCAGATAATCGGTCACGGCATCAAAAAAAGCGAATAAATAGGCATCCTGATCTTTAATAAGATTCATCTCGAATATGCTGAAAAGTTCCTCTAAAAGCTCATAGAGAGGCATTAGCCTTAGTTCCTTTATCTTTTCAAGAAAAGCTGCGGGAAGATAATTCCCGGCAGGGAGGAGTAGGAGAGTATTCCAATCCAGTCCTTTCTGTAAAACCTCGTTTTGATAGGCTACGGCCAGTTGGGCACGTGCTATTTTATTGTTTTCATCGGAAAGGAATCGCAGTGCATCCAGCATCATACAAATGGCGAGAGAGGCGTCCAGGCGGAAGGCTTCGTCTGATACCACTTTATAGTGTAGCTCCTTATCGAAGTAATCGGCGATTCGGGGAATACTTTTATTTTTCCGTACCAGGATGGCTATATCATTAAGTCGTACTCCGGAGGTGAGGAGATGTTTTACTTCTTCTCCCAGACTAATTAATGTCTGTTCGGTATAATCATGTTCTTCGTCGGGTTCGAGAAAAGATACTTTTACATATCCTTTTTCTGTACTTCGTGGAGATTCCTGCACAACGTCGGCATAGGCTTTCTGCAGATCCTCACAATCCTTGCCTAACTGTTGCTTATATACTCCGTTCAGATAGTTGGCGGCAGCTGTGAAGATTTGGTTATTAAACCGGATCACATTGGTTTCACTTCTCCGGTTGGTAGCCAGTGTCTTGACGCGGATCGGGAAATGTTCGATGTGGTCATTCAGGCTGTTGAGAATTCCCCAATCGCCATTTCGCCAACGATAAATGGATTGTTTAACGTCTCCTACAATCAAACTGTCTGCTCCTTGAGACAATCCTTCCAGTAAGAGCAATTTGAAATTTCCCCATTGCATCCGGCTGGTATCCTGAAACTCATCTATCATGACGTTATGGATATTCGTTCCTATCTTTTCGAATACAAAAGAAGAGTCACCGTCTTTCACCAGTTGATGGAGCAGGGCATTCGTATCTGATAATAGAAAACGATTGTTGTCGTGATTCAACTGACGTACTTCTTCATCGATATTGGCGAGGAGTTGCACTTTGTTGAGATGTTGCAGGGATAATCGGCAACTATTCAGTAACAAATTATTCTTGGAACGTAACTTTTCAGCATCTTCCAGAATTTGCATGAGACTGGAGTTGGCTAAATTAATGATGTCCGCGTAGCGGGGAGAAGTCTTGGTTGCCCAGTTCTTTGAGTCTTCCAGACATTTTTCTACTGTGGCATTACGGATATCATTGCCTAAAATACCATTATTAAGTTTACGAAAATAACTTCCGATTCCGCGTGAACCGTTTTTTAGATCATCAGCAGTCAGTGCGTGTCCGTCCAGTTCTCCTTCGAATTGGTCGTAGAATCCTTTCATTTGCTCCAGTATTTCCGTTTCCAGAGCTTTCAGTTGCTTGCGATACTCTTTGATGGTATCCGGGTTTCGTAACCGTTGCCGGAGTCCTTCTCCCTTTTCAATATAACCTTCATCGAAAATATTGCGTCCGAAACTTTTTACTTCGTCCGATACGTTCCAACGTTTATCGTCGGCAATCCGCTCGTTGATATAATCGAGCAACCATGCGAGGACGGGAGAAGTGGGTCCTAGTTTCTCAATCATGCTATCTACAGCGTCGCTAAGAACTTCGGTGTTATTTAACTCGATATTCAGATTCGGGCTAAGTTCCAGTTCCCGTGCGAGATTGCGCATGACAGATTGAAAAAATGAGTCGATAGTCTCTACCCTGAACCGGCTGTAATCATGCAGCATATAGCTAAGGGCGACGCCTGCCGCTTCCCGTATCTCCTGTTCTGTTTTTCCAGTCTCTTCTTTAATTCGGTTGAGGTAGGCTTCGGAATCTTTATCGCCTATCTGTATGCCGTAAAGCTGACTAAGAATACGTTCTTTCATTTCTGCTGTTGCTTTATTGGTAAAGGTGACAGCGAGAATTTGCCGGTAGGCGCGGGGATTGAGAATTAACAGTTTGATATATTCCACTGCTAAGGTAAATGTCTTACCCGAACCTGCGGAGGCTTTATAGACTAAAAGTTCACTCATGTTTCTGTTTATGGGATATATTCGATTTTAGCAACAATGACCCGTATGTCCTCCGGTTCTTTCCCTGCCTTTACCAATGCCTGATGGAAGTTTTTGGGGAAGAACATGAAGAATGTATCCGGAGTGGAATCTACATATTTTATTTTCTTGGCTTTGTAGAAAGTAACATCCGGTTTGTATTCAGTGATAGGCTCTGCATATTCTGCTGAAGTGATTCCGAAACGTTCGGTGCCTTTTACTACATATTGCAGATCAATACCATGGCGGTGTGCTTCGATTTTACGTTTACTGACATCTTGCGTTGTTGCATCCTGTACATTGATGTAACAATGTTCGCCATCCACTTCGTATCGTCCGGCAGGCATATTCACAAGGTCGTGGGTAGCTAGCCATTGGAAAGTCTTGTCCCATACTTTCTTGTTCTTATGATATTGTGACGCAAATTCCTGATAATCGGTCGTTTTATGAGGCATTGCCTTCAATCCGTTCGCCCATTCTTGTTTTTGTGTCCATTGACGGGCTTGTTTAAGAGTCCAGTTATCAGCGGATTCTTGTGAACACACGTTTTCAGTGAAGAAGAAAAGAAAAAGTCCGATAAACAGGCTTGAACTACTAAATACGAATTTTGATTTCATGATTGTTCGAAAAAATTAGGTCCGAAAATAAGTATGAATAAAGGTAGATAGTCTTTTAAAGCTACTCGCAATAACTTTAAGGCTTGTCCAATCCTGTAATTAATCGTTTGTGGAGATACATTCAGCTTCTCGGCAATTTCTTTATGCGTCAGATGTTGATTGCGGTTCATCTCGTAAGCTTCGAGATATTCTTTCGGAAGTTTTTTTAGTGCTTCTTCATATAAACGGAAAAGCTCATCACTCAAATAGAAGTCCGGGTTATTGAACTCACTATCATATTTATCAACGATTTCCTGATGAACTTTTCGTTTGATCTCAAAATGGGAAAGACGGTTGAGAGCTTTGTTCTTGACAATTGTGAAAAGAAGTGTTTTGAGTGTCAGCTCTTCCATAAGAGTACAACGATTTTCCCACAGCCACATCATCGTTTCTTGTACAATCTCCTCTATTTCTTCCTGCTCGCCTACATATTGGGAACAAAAAGCACATAGCCTACGGAAATAATGTCTGTAGACGACGTCAAAAACTTTTTCTTCTCCTGCTTTTAGGGCAGTGATAACGGACTTATTATTATTAATATCCAAATATATCGGAGATTGTGACATTCTCTTTTAATTTATGTAAGACAAAAATAATGAAAGAAGTAGATAAATGAAATAAAAATGCGAGAAAAAATATTTTTTTCTTTTTCTCTTTAGTATATTTGTACTCACAACTGTATTACTACAAAGGTATTATAGTTTTTTTGTAAAAAGATAAAAGAGCATGGATGAAACTATCTTGGTGAATTACCTGCAAGGCGAATGTAATGATGAAGAAGCTGCCCGGGTGGAAGCTTGGTGCGAGGAAGGACCGGAAAACCGGAAAGCTTTGGAGCAACTTTATTACACTCTTTTTGTAGGTGAGCGTATAGCGGTGATGAATACTGTAGATACAGAGGCGTCATTGGAGCAATTTAAATCAGCTATCAGAGAAAAGGAGAAAAAGGCTAAGCGGAAAAGTATCTCGATCCGTTGGGGACGTTATGCTACTGTGGCGGCTGCTTTTCTTACCGGACTCGTTTTTGCCGGTGGAATTGCTTGGGGATTACTTTCTAATAAGCTTTCGGATTATGAGGTGATAACTGCTGCCGGACAGAGAGCGCAGACTGTGTTGCCGGATGGTAGTAAGGTATGGCTGAATGCATCTTCAAAAATAGTTTATCATAATTCTTTTTGGAGTTCGGATCGTCAAATTGATTTGTCGGGTGAAGCCTATTTTGAAGTGTCCCATGATAAACATGCTCCATTTATAGTAAATAGCAAACAAATCAAGACTTGTGTGCTTGGTACGAAATTTAATGTGCGTGCACGCCAAGATGAGAATAGGGTAGTGACTACCTTGCTTCAAGGACTGGTACGGATAGATTCTCCGCGAACGGAAGAGAATGGCTATTTGTTGAAACCGGGACAGACATTGAATGTGAATACGGATACTTATCAAGCAGAGTTAATTGAATATAACCAGCCTACAGATGTGCTTCTCTGGATTAATGGCAAGTTGGAATTTAAGCAACAATCTTTATTGGAAATAACCAATATTATGGAGAAGTTGTACGACATCAAATTTATCTATAAGGATGAAACATTGAAATCAGAACGGTTTACCGGTGAATTCTCTACTGATAGCACTGCTGATGAAATACTGAATGTTTTAATGCATACTAATCATTTCTCTTACAAGAAAGACGGACGGATTGTCCGGATGATGAAGAAATAAGATAATAAAGTTTTTTGTCGCTGAATACATATCACAATTATGCTCAAAACCGTACCGTTTTGAATTAAACAGATCATAAATTTAGGCACGGATTACGCGGATTACACGGTAGCTTTGCGCACTCACTACGCTAAAACCGTGAAATCCGTGTAATCCGTGCCTAATTCCTTATTTATAATTTCACTCATAACGGTACGGAAATGAATGAAACAGTGCGAAAATGAGTGAAACTGTACGGATTCGGTCATACATAGTGGAAAAATATCTATCATACTTTTATCAGCAAAAAGGGACATCTATCATTCCTGTACTGTATCTGTTTTAGTGTAGCATTAGGTGAGATAATCCATTTAAAGACATACGAATGCACACTTTATAGGATGATAACCAGTATTTGACAGCTTAATTATCTATGGGGAGCGGCAGTATTTCTATAGTTCACAAGTGTGTGCCGTACAGCCCACGCATGCAGGGCAGACGCATTAAAAATCATTATCCTGTAAAAGTTTTGATAAATATTTTTCATCCCACCCAGCTTTTAGCCTT
>NZ_JADMOU010000014.1:0-131842 GCF_015558905.1 Bacteroides sp. D55t1_190419_B8 | reverse complement strand
GAAAAACTGGATGTCGTTTCCCGTGGCGGTGGTGAAAATAATCCGGCTCTGTATGCCTATTCCTCCCTTCCCGAGAAGTATAAACGACGTTGGGTTCTTCTCAAAGGAGAACCTGAACAGCAAATGAGACAGGAAATGATTCGTAACATAGTGAAGAAAGACGAGAAGGCCGAGAGCTTTTTTGAGGAGTACCGCTACGACAAGAACGGTGAGATGGTCGCTCTTCCCGTGGATGTGAAGAAGGAATACACCTGGAATGCCTCGGTACTGAACGCGCTGATGGAAGAGTTCAAGCGCTTGAGTTCATCCAATAACAAGCTGACCGGTTTCCGCCGTAATCTTTGGGAGCTTCTGCTTGTCACGAGTGAGGAATGGCGTCCGGTGTACGGGCATAGTCTTCCGGGCAGTGTGGGCCGGTTGAAAGCCCTGATAAACAAGTTCCGTCCCGACAACTACGGTGTGCTTGTGAGCGGTAAATACGGCAACAGCAACACGCTGAAGATCGAGGAGGACGGTGGACGTTACCTTGTTGCATTGAAACGTAGCCGCGTTCCGGTTTATACTGATATGGAGATCTTCGAGGAGTACAACCGTGTCGCTCCAGAACGTGGTTGGAAACCCCTGAAGAGTCCCCGCAGTCTCCGCGAATGGTTCAACAGCCCGCGTGTCGAACCACTGTGGTACGATGCCGTTTATGGGGAAATGAAGGCGCACCAGCGTTATGACCGTAAACACCGGACAATCCTTCCGAGCCGTCGTGACAGCCTCTGGTATGGTGACGGTACGAAGTTGAACCTCTACTATCGTGATGAGAACGGAAATAAGTGCACTACAAGCGTGTACGAGGTGGTGGATGCCTATAGTGAAGTTCTGCTCGGTTATTACATTAGCGACAATGAGGACTATATCGCCCAGTACCATGCTTTCCGCATGGCTATCCAAACGAGCCGGCACAAACCTTACGAGATCGTGTGCGACAACCAGGGCGGTCATAAGAAAAACGCGGCGTTGGGCCTTTTCTCGAAGATCAGCCGTATCCACCGCCCGACAGCCCCGTATAACGGCGAGTCCAAAACGATTGAGAACATTTTCTACCGCTTCCAGAGCCAGGTGTTGAAAAAACGTTTCAGTTTCACCGGGCAGAATATTACGGCAAAGAGAGAGACAAGCCGTCCGAACCTGGAATTCATCAACGCGAACATCGATTCCCTTCCTACACTGGAGGAGCTGAAGGAGCAGTATGCCGCTGCCCGTGAGCTGTGGAACTCAATGAAGCATCCGGCCACCGGCATCTCCCGTATGGAAATGTACAATACCAGCGTGAACGAGGCTACTGATACGGTAAGTGTGCCGGATATGGTGGAAATGTTCTGGTACACAACCGAAAAACCTTCTCTGTTCACCGCCAGCGGTATCGAGATCACGGTACAGGGAAAGAAATACCCCTACGAGGTTTTCTCCGCTCCCGGTGAGCCTGATTTAGAATGGCGCCGGCGTAACACCTACAAGAAGTTCTATGTCCAGTACGATCCTTATGACATGAGCAGCGTGCGCCTGCTGTACAAGGATAAGGGCGGAGCAATGCGTTTCGAGTGTGTAGCTTCGTTTCCGCTGATGATCCACCGTGCCCAGCAGGAGCAGACGGAAGACGAGAAACGTTTCATTCGCACCCAGCAGGAGGCCGTCATCAATGAGCGTATAAACCGTCAGGTTGTCGCCAAGGATATCGAGTATGAGCATGGTGTCGCACCGGAACAGAACGGTTTGCGTACTCCTGACCTGAAAGGACTCGGCAAGGAGGCGCAACGCCAGATTGACCGCCGCACAAGAAAATACAGCCAGCCGCCCCGTCCTTCCATAGGTCGTGACATGAAAGTCATTAGCAACGTGACATGGGACAGCTTTGAGAAGAAGGAAGTGAGCATCCGTAAGGTGGTCGGAAAATTATAAGGAACAGATTTATAACAAGATAAAAATTATTTATTATGGAAATTACAATGAAAGAGAAAGACGCCATCAGTGAGAGCCTCCGGGCTTACGTGGCGAAGTATCCGAGCCAGACGAAAGCCGCGGGTAGTCTGAAGGGAGTCAGTGTGGGTACTGTGAGCAATATCTTGAACGGCCGTTATGAGAATATCAGCGACGAGATGTTCCGTAATGTCGCTTCGCAGGTCGGTGGTGTAAGCGCTACCGGTTGGCAGATTGTGGAGACTGGTGCTTACCAGGAGATCACGGCTGTGCTTTCCGATGCGCAGCGTTGGCGTAACGTCACCTGGGTGACTGGCGAGGCCGGTTGTGGTAAGAGTACCACCGCCCGTGTTTACCTCCAGGAGCATAAGGAGGTTTTCTATATCCTCTGCTCCGAGGACATGAAGAAAGGTGACTTCGTTCGTGAGATTGCCCGCACGGTCGGAATCCGGACTGAAGGGTATAATATCCGTGAGGTATGGGGACTTATTTTGGATGACATCATCCAGATGGACGCGCCCCTGCTGGTGTTCGATGAGGCGGACAAGCTGACCGAACCGGTGTTCCACTACTTTATCAGCCTGTACAATAAGCTGGAGGAGAAATGCGGTGTTGTGTTCTTGAGTACTGATTATATTGCCAAACGCATCAGTAACGGCCTGCGCTACCAGAAGCCTGGTTACAAGGAGTTCTACAGCCGTATAGGTCGGAAATTCTATGAACTGGAACCCACGGATGTGAATGACGTGTTCGCGATCTGTTCCGCCAATGGGGTGACCGACAAGAGGGATATCGACAATGTGATAAAGGAGGCTTCGACATGTGACTTTGATTTGCGCCGTGTGAGGAAGTCCATTCACAAGGTAAAACGCATGACGGGTGAATGATTCCCGTTCAAATACCGTTCAAACGTAATTTAAAGGATATGGAAAACAAATTTGAATACCTGAGAATAGACGGCCGTGACCAGCTTCCCGCTCCCTGGAGTGATTATCCCGTTCTGACGGAATACGAGACTGTGACCGTTTACCGTAATGGACGCGACTATCTGGATGCCCTTGTGGGGCAGCAGGACGGCTGGTGGACCTCCGGCGTTCACATGGAGGTGGACGGTTCCGGCGGCGGTTTCAACCCGGGGCGCAAATGGGGACAGTTTGCCACCCGTGAGAATGCCCTTCTGTGGGCACTCGGCAGGATGCTCTGCCATGAGAAGCTGCGGGGTGCTGCACGGCAGGCCGTGCTTGACCGAATTGACAATATCCGACAACTAAGACTGTTCTGACTATGGAAGAAGAGAAAAAGGATAATAAAAAGGCCGGCATGAAGCGTGCCTTGAATGTCAGGGACATCTTGAACAAGAAGTACGACGTGTTCCCTTTCGAGGGGAAATGGAAGGATGCCTTCGACACTCCGGAAGTCCGGGGCTGCTGGTTCGTGTGGGGCAATAGCGGCAACGGAAAGACCTCCTTTGTGATGCAGCTCTGCAAGGAACTTTGCAAGTATGACCGTGTGGCGTTCAACTCCCTGGAGGAAGGAACTTCTTTGACAGTCCAGAATAACCTGCGGCGCTTTGGTATGGCCGAGGTAAGCCGCCATTTGGCGTTCATCAAGGAGGACATTCCCACCTTGAAGATCAGGCTCCGGCGTCATAAAAGTTTCAACATCGTGATTATTGACAGCTTCCAATACACACAGATGACGTATCGTGACTATATCCAGCTGAAGGAGGAGTTTCCGGACAAGCTGTTTGTTTTCATCAGCCATGCCCGCGGCAAGAATCCTAAAGGTGATGCGGCCACGAGTGTGATGTATGATGCAGACCTGAAGATATGGGTGGAGGGCTACGTCGCCTTCAGTAAAGGACGTTATCAGGGGGCCACAGGTGAATACACGATTTGGGAGAAGGGTGCCTATGACTATTGGAATGTGGCGGGGCCGAAACAGAAAGGGGGCCAAGCATGAGTAGGGTAAAGAAACAACTGGATATCTGTCCACCCACCTATATGGGTAAGGGCATGAACCGTGAGAACTTTGTCAGTACCGGCCATAAGTGTGGTTACTGCAAGGGTAACGGCTGGTTCTGGGGAACGGAGGAAGGCAGCCGCGAGGATGTGCGGAAACCTTGTCCGGTCTGTGAAGGCAGCGGTGAGCTGGATGCGATAATAACAGTGGATTGGAAACCAACAAATAAATAATCATCATGGGAAAGAAGAAAACAATAGAGAATTGTGTGGGTACAGTTACTGTTTCCACTAGGATTCAGAACGGTGCCGTAACGACCACTTACCAGTTCAAGGCTGGTTTTGCCGCCCATGGCTGGACTGATAAAAGGGCTAAGGACGTTGTCCGGCAAATGAAGTCCGGTGTGAAAAATATGATTTTCGCGGATAAAGAACATTTCGGTATCACTGATACGTCCAAAGTGACATTTTACGGTGGTGTCAAGGTTCTTGAGTGCGATTATATTATTGAAAAATAACATATTATCAACCATTAAAATTTTACTAAAATGATTACAGAAAAACAGAAAGAGGCAGTAATGGAACTCTGCCGGTATGTGGAGAACTTTTGTAAGGAGAACGACCTGAGCGCTTTTATGAGCGTTGCGGCCAGTGAGGAGCATCCGGACGGGCTTGAGCAGGTTGCGGGTTCAATCGTGACTGGCAAGGGTGACCATGTTGTGGGTTCCATATCTGGAACCGTCAAAACTGACAAACGTGTCTGCATGTTGCTGTCCATGGCGCTGATGCAGGCCCAGGTGAGAAAGGCGGATATCAATGTTATCCCGTTTTGGCGGGAAAATTTGAATTGATGAATGTAGCATAAACAGCCATGAGTGAGAATAACAACAAACAGAAACGTAAACGTGTCTGTCCGCATTGCGGCCGCAAGTTGTGGATGCGTGAATTTTATCCGCTGAAGAACGGGGGCCGGAATTCCTGGTGTCATGAATGTGTGCTGGAATACAAACGGGAGCGGTACCGTAAGACCCGGAAGGTTCCCGATGGTACTTTCATGCACCGGACCCAGGGGCGGATCGTGGAGCATAACGGCTACTCGACGCGTATCTTCTGGAACGGCAATATGCTTTCCATCATGCGTCGCCACTATCACAATACCCTCAACCGGGAGCTGGCTGAAATGCTCGGTGTTTCCGAACGCAGTGTCACCCGGAAAGCCCGAGAGATGGGACTGGAAAAGGACAAAGGTTTTGTAGCCTCCCTTAGCCGGGAACATCTGTTGCTGGCAAACGCGAGAAGTAAGGAACTGGGATATCCGGGCGGCTTCACCAAGGGGATGAAGTTTCGGGGAAACCAATACACCGGAAGGATAAGAGTTGAATAACCTGTAACACTTCAATATTATGAGCAATATATTCAAGAAATTCGAAGGTCTGAAGGTCCGTGTGCAAATCGTGAACGGTTTCGGTCTTCCGGTTGACCGCCAAGGTTACGTGGAGGTTGAGGAGAACTGGGCTTATCTTTACGAGAAAGGACAGAAAGGAAACAGATACATTATGGCGATCAACACCAACAGGAACAGTGTGGTGTCGGTTGAAGTGATTCACCAGAAACGGAATGTGGATAGCCGAACCTCTGGTGAATCAGAAGGAAAGTTCCAAAATGATACCTACCAAAAAGGTGTCATTTCTCTGGGAAAATGACATTCAGATTGAATTGCGCTACATAGCCGCAGTTTTGGCAATATCCGACAATGACAGGGATAAAATTGATGCCATTATCAGCTTTTAATTGCATCCCTTCCCGTTGGAACGATAAAATTTGAGACTCACCTTTACCGAAAATAAAGTTTGTTCTTTGTTTGCACATGGGACATTCGTACGGTGAACATTTCTTGTTGATCTCGGCCAAAATGGCATTAGCATTTTCTTCTGTAAATTTCATAATTGTAAAATTTAAAAGTGACAGACAAAAATAATGAATCAGGGTACGTTCTCCGGCATAATTGTAAAAGTTTTAAGTGACGTTTTAACTTCTTTTTGGAGGCGTGCCCTTTTTAAAGGGATAATTTAAAACCGACATAGCCATGCAGATAGACATCAACAGCCGCAAGCAATTGAACAAACCCGAGAATTACTCGGCGTTTTACAGCCTTTTGAACCGCCTTCCGACATCGGATCGTGACGCGCTGAAGGAAAGCATCGTTTCCCAGTACACGGAGGGACGTACCACGAGCCTGCGTGACATGACGCTGAAGGAATACAGTGCCGCCGTGGCCGCCATGCAGAAGCTGGTACCGCCCACTTACCAGGAACAGCTCCGGAAGATCCTCCGCCAGAAGCGCTCCGCGGTATTGCACCAGATGCAGTTGTTGGGCATTGATACGGCAGACTGGGACAAGGTGAATACTTTCTGCCTGGACAGCCGTATCGCCGGTAAGGAGTTCCGTGAACTTGACTGTGAGGCGCTGGACACATTGCAGGTGAAGCTGCGTGCCATCCGCCGTAAACGTGAGAATAAACAACAATAACAACCATTTAATTTTTAGTTATGGACTTGAAAGAACAATTAAAAAGCCTGTCCGCCCAGGACAGGAAGGAGCTTTTGAAACAGCTCCAGCAGGAAGAGAAGGAAAACAAGCGTAACCGGCGCGACGCCTATGAGGGGCTTCGTGCGCAGTTCATGCTTGAAGTGAAGAACAAGCTGCTCCCGGTCGTGGATGATGTGAAAGCGTTCCGCGACTGGGTGGAGAAAGAAGCCGCCGCCTTCCGTGCGGTGATGCGTGAATACGGCCAGCTCCGCAAGGATGAGCAGGCGAGTTTCACCATCGTGGACGGTGACATGAAGCTGGAGGTGAGGAGCAACAAGGTGAAGAGCTTCGACGAGCGTGCCGATCTTGCCGCCGAGCGACTGGTGGATTACTTGAAGCGTTACGCCATGGGGCGCGAGTTGGGGACCGATGATCCGATGTACCAGCTCGGGATGACCATGATCGAACGTAACCGCCAGGGCGACCTGGACTACAAGTCGGTGAGCAAACTGTACGAGTTGGAGGACCGTTTCGACAGCGAGTACACCGAAATCATGGACCTCTTCCGCGAAAGTAACGTAGTGTACAAGACCGCGGTGAATTATTATTTCCACAAACGTGACGAGAACGGTGTCTGGCATCGTATCGAGCCTTCATTCTGCCGGTTGTAATTATGGAAAAGACGAAGAATATTGCGCCACATGTCATGGCCTGCAAGCGTTGTGAAGGCAAGGGACGTGTCTTTTATCCGGATCAGGGAGGGGCTCCTTCATCTGCCACATGCCCGGTCTGCAAGGGTAGCGGACGGGTGAAGGTGCAAAGCAAGGTGATTACCCGCGTCGAGCCGTTTGTTCCGGGTGAGGATGACACCGAACTGATGACCATGTGATTTTGTTCACACTCTAAACAGAAAAACGCCGCATTCATATACGATGCGGCGTTTTTTTATCTATAATGACCGGTTAAATGCCTAATTTTGCAGCAAGTATCCCACAATTATGGCCAAAGGACGAGACAAGAACCTGATAGAACTCCGTGATGAAGCCCTGTGCCGCCGTTACTATTACTGGACGGAGGTGCAGCGCCTGCGCTTTGATGACGCCCTGAAAGTGTTGTCCCGGCAGGAATTTTTCATTTCCGAGGAACGTATCATGTCCATTATCCGGCGCAAATGCCGGGAACTGAAGGATCTGGAGGTGAAACCCGTCCCGAAGGTGAAGAAGCCCCGCCTGACAGCCGTCCAGCTTTCGCTCTTTACCGGAGAATAAACCTCGCCGCACTTTCCTGCATTGCGGATTCGTCATGCAACGTAAAGGAATACATGGTTTCATACACCTTGATGTTTCCGGGCAGGGAATAGTCCCGGTTCTTCACCCTGACCAGCGGGCTGGCTTCTTCCGAGCACTGGAATCCCTGGAGTATCCTATACAGTTCCTTTGCCTTCTGCTGGCGTTCCTTTACTTTATCATAGGTACCTGAAGTGTAGTGCGTGTCGTCGTAACAGTCGATGGCCAGGCGTATGGTGATGAGTGACTCGCTTTTCTGTACCCCGTACCCGAGGTCGTTCCAGTCAGATTCGGTGTTTCCGATCAGCACACAGGGGAACGTGACCGGATAGCGGTCCTCTTCCGCCCCTGCTTCAAGTTGTCCGTAATCCTCGTCTATATAGGAGAGTTCCGGCATCTTTCCGGCGATGCGTTCCATGATCGCGATGAATATTTCTTCCATGTCTTTATAAATTTAGAATGTTTCTGATTTCGTTTTCTGTCTTTTCCGTTATCCTGTCGGACAGTTCGCTGTTTTCCCCGATGAACTGTCGCTGTGGTATGCGTATCCGGAGTTTTTTCTTTTTGGTGAGCGCCAGTCTTTTCCATTTCAGCGCCTCCGGGTTCTCCTGCGGTTCATTGCTTGCGGCAGAACCCTTCTTTTTGCCCTTTCTTTTGCCTGTGGCGGCTTTTTTAGCCTTGCCTGAAGCCTGGTAATACTTCGCCCATGCAAAGCGCCGCATTTGCGGCGTAACGGTCGGATGCACTTCTCCTCCCCAGTTGTGGAGGGGTGCGTACATGAGGTCGTCTGCCACTCTCACGCGGTAGTCCGCCGGCACGTACTTGACGGAGCTGAAGAGGTGGTTCCTCCCTGAGAGTAATGTCCCGTACTGTCCGGCCGCATCGGTCCGCCCCGAGGACAGCCTTTTCGCTTTCGGCCACGGGTGTAGCCCTCCGTTTACGAAACCTTCCCGGCGGAAGTTGTCCTGGAAATGGTCCTTTGCCATTCGTCCGGCGATGACCGGCATCTTCCGTCTCATCAGGTCATCCAACTCCTTGCGCTTGGCTTTTATCAGCTTTGAATATTCTTTTATGTCCATAAATGACTGATTTTAAAAATAATTTTATACTTTTGCAGACAAGGCGTTTTATGTGCCTTTTTGCGTTATGAATATACCCGAACAAGTAAAGAACGAGGCCCGGTGGCTCATAGAACAGTACGGCGATTCCTTCGATTACCTTGGTAATCATGAAGGGGCGGACTATTTTTTGTACAAGTTCCCTGAAGATGTAACGACCGGCTTCCCGTTTGTTTTCCGGTATGGTGACGGTCAGGTCATGACATACTCCGATTTTGAAGCCCTTGATCTCATCAACCTACTTATCAAAGATTTCGATGAAGTCGGTGTTGAATAGCTTGTTGTCTATTCTCATTATTCCCCTGCAATAATGCGGATTCGCCTGTCCACTTTCGCACAAGTATCTTACATCTTTCCATTCATTGACGGAACCTTTGGAATTGTCATGCTGCGGTTCGATGTAACGCAATTCTCCATCGTTAAACCGTTGTAAGATCGTTGCATGTCCCCCTCCGGATTTCCATCCTATACTCAGCTCGTAAACTCCCTCATCCTTGCAGGTTTCTTCAAAAAATTCCCGATACCGTTTAGGAGTCATTTTCATATATTGTTTTGATGCCATCCAGCCGGTGATGCTCGTGTGTTTTGCTTGTGTGCCATCTATGTTTTTCCACACTTCCCACGCGTTTGTCCCCCTGCTCAGATAGTCCAGTTTGGATCCTGGCGTGTTGCCCTTTGCTGTAATGTCAAACCCTTTTAATCTTAAGGCATAGGCCGGCGCACAAGTCTGGCAGTTGATTCCATATTGTCTGTCGGCAGGTTTGAAATCCGGATTCTTTGAGAATTTGTTTCCCTGTTTGTCCTGGTATAATCCTTGAGGGTCCGGGATGAATTGTTCCTTATGCTTCGGGTTGGCGTTCTGTTTGTCCGCTTCCTCTACTGTCATGGGTTTCCCTTTGGTGATTCCAAGTGTTTTTTCCATTTGCAGGTTGTGTCTGGCTATGGCTTCTTTCTCTTCCAGTGTCAGGTTGTCCGACATTTCCGCTATCATTTCCTTGATACGCAGTGTCAGTTTGTCCACTGTCTTCTTTGCTCCCCGGTGCGCATCCTTTTGATATGGGTGCTTGTCCGAGAAAAGTTTTGCGTCCTTTCCCGGGTTGTTTTCCAGTCCGGGTTGCGGTTTGTTGTCCGGCCCGCTTCCCGGTACCGCTGTCGGCGCTTCATCTGTTGATGAGAGCGTACACTTGCAGTTCCACCGGTCCCCCGGCCTGTGCTCGTTCCAGAACGGATCGTCGACGGGGCGTATGGTTCCCCAGAACACGCGGTGGTCCGCTCCCGGGTGTACGGATGTCGAGGGCATCCATTTGAGGTTCGGCAGGATATCCTTCTCCCGTTCGAACTGTCTCCAGTCGGCCGCCTGATGCGCCCGTATGACTGCCGTGTCGTATTCGGTACGCAGCCAGTGGACCATCTGGTGGTCTGCTATGGGCATGACAAGTTTCAGCCACTGTTCAAACGGCCTTAAATTGCCGTTTTCGTCCAGCAGCAGCGCCGCCATGTCATTTTGTGCCCGGTGTACCTTGAACGCGGCAAATACGGCGTTGTTCGCACGTATTTCGCGGTAGAAGTCATAATCCGGATCATCGGCTTTCCGTGCCCCGAACCCCTTGTCGGTGGCGTTGTTCATCGTTTTCCACGTGGCCTCGAACAGGTTCTCCTCGATGTCGGTCATGGGATGGAACTCCTTGCCGTATATGTTCTTCAGTGCTTTCTTCAGTACCTCCTCATCAAAAGAAAACACGTTCTCCACCTGCTTGTTTTCCAACCGGTAGAGGTCGTTCATCACCACTCTAAAGCTGCCCCGTCTTTCCCCGGGGCTTTCCCGAAAAAACGTTTCAGCCAGTTATACGCGTTTTTAAGTGCGTTTTTCTTCTCTTTGGGAGTCTCTTTTCCGGTCTCCGGTATTTCCTCCTCTTCGTCCTCCCGCTCCCCGGCGGTTGCCGCTTTTTCTTTCGCCGCTTGTATTTCTTTCGCTCCGGCTTCCTGCCGTTTTTTCAGTTCGTTGTAGTCTGCCGGCTTCTCGATCCCGAATTCCTCGTATAGGTAGTCGTCTCCCACCGGCAGGCTGAAATTTGTGTGTAGCTGTGTGAGGATGCTCATCTTCTTCTCCGGTTCGATGACTTTCTTTTCCGGGTAGCAGAACTCGCCTCCGGTGGTGTCTATCCCGAGCATGGCGAATATGTCGGTCATGTTGTAGTTGAGCACGTCCAGGATGTCCTGCCGGTCCGCCAGCGTGACCTTCTCCTCCACGTCCTTGTGGACGGTTCCGAGTGCCTGTGTTCCCTTGTCCGATGCCTCGGTGGTGAGCGTGTTCCCGAGGAACAGTTTCGATATCTCGCTGTTGCAGCGTTCGCAGAGCTTGTCATACAGGTCGGAGCTTCCGGTCTTGTTCGCCGCTTCCCTGAGTTCCATCATTGTTTCCTGGGCGTGCACGAATACCGACATGCTTCCGGTACTTTCCGCATCCGTCAGCGCCCTCTGCCGTGCCTCGTCGTCATCCGTGGGATATGTGTATTCCCGGATGGGTGCGCCGAACACTTCCGCGAACTGCGCCCAGTCCGCTACGTCGTTCCGCTTGTATATCACCCATACGGCCGCCTTTGCGAGCATCCCGAGCTCTTCCGGCTCCCCGATGAACAGCAGGTCGGGGTATTCGTCCCAGGATGTTCCGGTGGTGTCCGTCTGGTGGCGCAGTATGAGCCTGCGCACCGGATCCACGTGCTTGCGCGGTATCCGGTCGTAGTTTACCCATTCCCCCTTGCGGTAGAACTGTACGAGCGTGAATCCCCAGAATTTCGCGTCGAGGATGTCGCCTATGAGGCGCCGGAACCACGGGGATCGTATCTGTTCGTTTACCGCCTTGTCCGGCTTTCCGTTACGTCTGAACTCGATGACGGAGGAGAGCACGGCGTTTTTCCGTTTCTCGATGACACTTGTCAGGTGTGTGTCCATGAGAATGTCCTCATACAGGTCGTATAATCTGAACCTTCTGGAGTAATCCACGTTCTCGAAGGCGCGTATGGCCAGCATATAGTCCGCTATGTCTATGCCGAAGCGTTTGGGCTGTGTCAGTATGATGGTTGCGGGTCCTTTCTGCCCGGGCCTCGGCAGGTTTCCGCTTTTGGTTATCTTTCCGGCCCTTTTCTGTCTTTTGCTCATGTTACCAGTGGTTTACACGTTTACGATTGCTTTTGATAAGGAAATTTGATTTTGCCGCCCTTGTCTCTTCGGGAAGCAGGGGCAGCCCGTCCACGGATATCTCCTCGGCTGCCACCGCCCTGAGCCATTCGATGGCCCTTTCGTAGCGTTCCTTGCGCAGGGGTGAAAGGTTCCTCGGGTTGTGGATGCTGAAAATATGGTACACTGCGATGTCTATGGCCATCATCAGCACGAGCTGGCTCCGTCCGTCTCCGGTCCGGGTGAATATCCTGTCACAGTCATAGCGCTTGGAGAGGTAACACCGCATTTCTTCGACGGCCCGGTCCTCGCATATCTCCACGACGGCATTGTCCTCCCTTGTCAGCGCGTCCAGTATCTCGCGGTGGATGCTCGCGTCGTAATCTGTAAGTTCTATAAATTTGCTCATGTGGGTAAAGTATTAAAGTTTACAGTCTGTACTTGTTGTGCGCCCGCATCTTCCTTGTGGAGATGACGGCCGGTTTTTCGGTCTGGTGCGCCTTGCGGTCTATGATGCGGTTTCCTCCCTCCACGCAGTCGGGTCCGTCCGCCGGATACGTCAGCATGAGGTTGAAGAGGCTGAACTGGTCGGTGAGCAGCTTCATGTGCGGGTTGTCCTTTTCCGCCTCGTTGAAGATGAGGTTCCCTTCGCTGTTGAGGGGTTCCAGGTTCGTCTCGATACGTGTGGCCTTGTCCGTTTTCTTCTCCTCGTCCCCCTGTATGTAGAGGGATATCTTCCTTTGCCGGCGTATGCGCCTGATGATGGGCTGGAACACCTGTTGGAAAAAAGGGTCCTGCAACTTGTTGTTCTCCATATAGCAGTACACGTTCGTTTTCCCGTTCACGAACTCCAGCAGTCTGATGTACCATTCGATAAACGTGGCGTTTGTCTCCCTTCCGAGGAACCCCTTGATGACGTAGAGCTTTCCGGCCAGTTTGCCGAGCAGGAACACCGCCTTCGTGGAGCTCTTCTTCGTCTTGTTCTCGCCGGGTGCGGGGTCACCGTAGATAACCAGGAACTTGAACTTCGAGAGCGCTGGCACTTTCCCGTAGATGATGTCCTTGAATATCTCGCCCTCGGCTACCGGATTGTTGAAGAACTCCTTCTGCCGTGCCGCCGCGCTGACCAGCGAGAGGAAGAGGTCTATATCCTCTTCCGAGTTTTTCTGCGGCCACACAGAGACTCCGTTCCTGTCGCGTATGTTGATGATGTCCACGTGCCCGATGCCCTTTTCCTTCAGTTCCGTGGCCTTTTCAATGGCCCTTTTTATGCAGCAGTCCGCTGCGATGATGTTCCCGTTGAAGAGTATGCGGTAGTTTCCCGATACGGACATGGTCGGTATCAGGGCTTCCTCCAGCCATTTCCATTTTGTCTTGATGCGTTCCGGGTTCCGGCATTCCTCGTCGGTATCGATATCGTCCACCAGGATGAAGTCCGGCCGGAAGTTCTTGTTACGGGTACCGCGCGGTGACTGCCCGGCCCCGATGGCCCGGAAGGAACATCCCGCCATGATGGTGAATTCCCCCGTTTCCCAATATCCGGGTTTCTTCTGCATCCCGTAGTCCTGGATGATTCTCTGGTTTTCCTCGAAGTTGGCCATGAAAGGAAGCAGGAGCCTTTGGGCGTTGTCCTGTGAGTTGGAGATCAGCAGTACGTTGCGTACTTTTCTTGTAATTGCCAGTTTTGAGATTTCCATCATGGACCGTGCGGACTTCGCCAGCTCCCGCGACCATGCGCGTACCTCGTACCACCGGTTGTTCCTTATCAACCTTCTGGTGGCTTTCTTGTGGAAGTCCGCCGCCTCGCATGAATAGTACATGGCGAAGTAATACCGGAACCACTCCTCGTCATCCTTTTCGAGCCTTTCCCTGCGTGTGCGTATTTCCGCTTCCGTGTCCGAGGGGTTGATGTCCGAATTCTCGCGTATGGATGCGACCAGTTCCTCCCATTCGACAAGTGCCGTGCGGTCCTGCGGTGTAAGTCTTTTCTTTGCCATGGTTATGAAACTTTTGATTTTACGAACGCGTCAAGCAGCGGAGTCACTTCTTTCGCCTGTGTGGGGTCGGACGCGCGCAGCCATTTAAGCAGGTCGGAGAATACGGATATGATGTCCGAGAGCCCGACTTCCGTCTCCATCTTCTTGATGGCGTTCGACAGTTTGGATATGGTGTCGGCTTCGGCTGTGTTCGGGAAGCGTTCCCCCGCCGGTCTGGCCATGATGGCGTTGTTGAGCTCGGCCAGCTGGCGGTACAGGCTTTTCAGTTGTTCCTCGCGTGTGATGGTGATGGATGTCTTGAGCATCTCCCATCCGTTCTTGCCTATCCAGTTGTTCACCGTGATGCGTGACACCCCCACGCGTTCGGCTATCTCCTGCTGCGTGAGGTTCTCTTTCAGGTAGAGCGTCTTCGCCCATTCCCTTTTCTGCTGCATGCTTAGTTCGGTCATATTTCCTCCTTTTTTACGTGCAAAATTGATAAGGAAAAGGGGCGGAAAAAAACGCGTGGCGCATGATGACACTTTAAAACTTCATGACGGCGTTTTAAACTGTATGTGATGAATATGCGGTTTGAAAAACGGCTTTAATCCCCCTAATTTCGCACCGTGAACTTTGCGGGGGAACACCCGCCTAAAAGACTATATAAGCATGAAAAAGTTTTTCAACATCATACCCGGGAAAGACGCCTGTTGTATCCTCCTTTACGGTGACATCGGTGATTATGACGACAATGTGCGCAGCGGTGATATCGCCCGTGAGCTTCTGGAGGCCGAGGCCTTGTCCGGCAGGATTGACGTTCGTATCAACAGCAACGGCGGCGAGGTATATGCGGGCATCGCCATTTTCAACGCCCTGAAAAACAGCAAGGCTGACATAACCATTTACGTGGACGGCATCGCCGCCAGCATGGCCTCCGTCATTGCCCTTTGTGGCAAGCCGGTGCAGATGAGCCGTTATGCCCGTCTGATGCTTCACAGTGTCCAGGGAGGCTGTTACGGCAACAAGGAGGAGATGCGGGGGTGCATCCGCGAAATCGAGTCGCTGGAGGACACCCTTTGCGAGATGTATGCCGCCCGCATGGGAAAGGACAAGGAGGAAATCCGCTCGTTGTATTTTGACGGCAAAGACCACTGGCTGCGTGCCGATGAAGCGCTGGCGCTTGGCCTTATTGACGGTATCTATGATGCCGACCCCCTTCCGGAGGACAGTACCCCTGAACAGGTATTCCAAATATTCAATAACCGGCTGCACAAGCCACAAAACAAGAGTAACATGAATTTAGACGAACTGAAGAAACGTCCGCGGTTCAAGAACTGCGTGACAGATGACGATTTTCTCCGTGAAGTCGGGCTTCTGGAAACGGAAGCCGGGAAAGTTCCGGGCCTTGATGCTGAAGTCACCCGCCTGAAGGGTGAGCTGAAGGAGTTCCGGGACAAGGCGGATGCGGATGAAGCCGCTGCCCGTAAGAAACTGCTTGATGACGCGGAGAATGACGGGCGTATTGACGCCACCACCCGCCCCATCTATGAGAACCTTCTGTCCAAGGACCGCGAAAACGGGGAAAAGGCGCTGGAGAAACTCTCCCCGAAACGTAAAGTCATGACCGACCTGCGTGTGAACCCGACAAATGAAAGTCCCTGGAACAAGCGCATGACCGAGATTAAGGACAAGTTGAAACATTAATAAAAATATTTGCTATGGCAATAGTAGTAAGAAACACCAACTACAACGGTGAGGTACTGGAGAAGATCCTGGTACTCGCCTGTACCGGGAACGACCTTGTGGAAAAAGGTCTGATCATGGTGATCCCCGGCGTCGAGAAGAAAATCAGCCTGCCGCGTATCAAGACTGGCAAGATGCTCCAGAAACGCAAGGAGAACCCGGGTCTGGAGGATTCGAAGGGTAACTTCAATTACTCGGAGAAGTCCCTGGATCCGGAGGATTTCATGGCGTTCACCACTTTCAACCCCCGCGCTTTCGAGCATATCTGGCGCAAGTGGCAGCCGAAAGGCAACCTTGTGTTTGCCGAACTTCCTCCCGAAGCCCAGAACACGCTGCTTGATGAACTCAGCAAGAGTGTGAAATTCGAGTTGGGCTGGCATTACATCAACGGCGAGTTCGGGAGTGATGACGACCACCTTTTTAACGGTATCCTGACACAGGCTGCCAAGGACTCGGACGTGATAGTGGTCCCGGCTCCTGCCGATACTTCCATGATCGGCAAGTTGAAGGCTGTCCGCAAGGCCATTCCGAAAGCCCTGCGCGAGAACCCGAACCTGCGTATCCTGATGAGCATCGATGACTTTGACAAGTACGATGACGAACTGACCGAACGCGAGTACAAGAATACGAGCGAGACGGACATCAACAAGAAGCGTTACAAGGGTATCACCATCGAGACGCTGAACTCCTGGCCTGATGACCTTATCGTGGCCACGCTCTGCTCGATGAGCGCCGACGGCAACCTTTTCGCTGGTGTGAATCTCCAGGACGACGAGGAGGTGATCCAGATTGACAAGTGGATGAACTCCAGCGAGCTGTACTTCTTCAAGCTGCTTATGAAAGCCGACACGGAAATCGCCTTCGGTGAGGAGTTTGTGGTGCTTGACACCCGTACCGACCCGGTGTTCAAGGCGGTGGAACGTACCATTTCAGCCGACCCTTCCGCCCTTTCGTTCAAGGCCGCAGGTGAGAGCAAGTATGTGACAGTCACTGCATCCGGTGATTATAGTGTGACATCCGTCCCTGCCGGTTTTACGGCGGTCGGTACCGATGACGGGCTGAAAATTACCGTCGAGGTGAACAGTAGCGGCAAAGCAGTATCCGGTACGCTTGTGGTAAGCCTGGACGCTGATCCGGAAAAGAAGGTTGAAATAGCGTTGTCCCAGGTGGCCGCTGATGACGAGGAAGGCGGTGCGTGATGGGCAGGCTGAAGTATCTGGTCATTCATTGCACGGCTACGCCTGAAGGGCGTGAAGTCAGTGGCGCAGAGATTCGCGCCTGGCACACGAACCCGGTATCCAAGGGCGGTCGCGGCTGGAAACAGGTCGGGTATACTGACCTGTTCCATCTGAATGGCGGCGTGGAGCGCCTGGTGGACAACAACGAGGACGCGAACGTGGACCCTTGGGAAATCACCAACGGCGTGGCCGGCTATAATTCCGTCAGCCGTCATATCGTGTATGCCGGCGGTGTAGCCAAAGACGGCAAGACCCCGAAGGACACGCGTACGGCGTGCCAGAAGCGTGCGCTTGAGAAGTACGTGAAAGACTTCCACCGCCGTTTTCCTGATGTGCGTATCGTGGGGCATAACGAACTGGCGGCCAAAGCCTGCCCCAGTTTTGACGTGCGTAAGTGGCTTGTTTCAATAGGTATCAGACAATAATAAACGGCAAGAAGATGGACACCCTGATAAATTTTTTAATGTTCGCCCTCCCCGGCGGTTTTGTCGGAAGCATCTTCACCTGGCTGTTCGGCCGGCGCAAGCGTGACAACGACATGCTGTCCCAGCTTCAGGCGTCCATCAACCTGCTGAGTGAGGAGAACCGCAAGATTCTGGAGGAGAACGTGCAGCTCCGGCGCGAGAATGCCGACCTGAAAGCGAACCAGGAGGAGATGATCCTGAAGCTGTCGTGCCTGACGAAAGAGGTCGAGCGGTTAAGAAAAGTAATAAGTAAACAATCGGTAAATGATGAAAGACAGAATCCGGGGGTGGACCCCCGTAATCCTATTATTGCTCGCCGTGTTCCTGCTGGCAGGATGCGGCACGTCCAAAGAGAGCCGGAACCTTCAGAGACAGGGCACGGTGCGGGCGGAGAGAATGACAGACAGCGCCGCCGTGTCCGCGGACGTGGCAGTAACAGCGGTGCGCAAAATGCAGGATCTTTTGGCGGACCGCCGGAGTTCGACCCTGATGCAGGAACCGGTTCCGGCACAGGAGGCGACTTTGACGATTCCCTTTCAGAACCTCCTTGACCTTCCCGAGGGTGCCGGTTACCGGCACCGGGACGGGCGTGCCTCGGTCGATATCCGCAGGCAGGGGGATTCCCTGGCAGTCACCGGGCATTGTGATTCGCTCATGCGGCGCTGCCTGCTCTATGAAGAAGAAGTTTTTCGAAGGCAGGTCCGGGAAGACAGCCTGCTGCAAACAGTTGAGTTCTATAAGCAGGAACTTGTGCGTATCCGTAGCGAAACCGAACAACGCATAACAGAGGTCGAAACGGAGTTCAAACAACGTTTTAACCCCGTTAAAATCGCCCTCATTGCCTTTATCGCCGGTATGGCATCCGGCATAGTATTAACCGTTTTAATAAAGAGACGACTGTATGAAAAATAACAAGAATTTCATTTATGGCATCGCCGTCGTTACGTTCGGTGCCATGACTATCGGCTGGATCGAGAAGGGCAGCTGGGACTGGGGCGGCGCGAAGCCCGAGAGTGTCGATGTCGAAGCCGAGCAGGTTCCCGACGCTCCCGTCCTGACATTGCTCCAGAAGAACGGGCAGGTATCGCCCACGTTCAACCTTATCCAGCTGGACTATAAGAATATCAAGGCCGTTTTGGGCGGCACGCTTGTAGGTCCGGCGGATGCCCCGACCGGCTGGAAGGCCCCGACCGAACTGGTGAACCTTTCGGGTCCGTGGACCATCAAGTTCGTATCCGGGCAGACGATGTCCATCCCGAACGGTACGATCCTTGCGAACCTTGGCGGGAAACTGACGCTGACGGAGGTTTCCAAGCTGGAATGCCAGTTGAAGGTGAACAAGCCGGAGGACGGCTCTTCTCCTTACGAAATCAATGACACCGTGGCAGTGGAGGGCTAACGCATGGACGAGCGTGAAGCGAGAAAGGTGCAGAGGGAGGCATCCGAGGCATTGCTTGACTTGGGTGTCTCCCTTCCCTTGAAGGAATGGCGCCTGCCTTTCATGAAACGCCCCGTGCGGTGGCGCGTGACCATGCGCCGCCCGCGCCTTGCCGGCCAGATATGCATCGTGAGGTTGTATCTCTCGATGGGTGTATCTCCTGAGGAGGTTTTCTCCTTCTCCGGGCGTGAGCGGCTGGAGTTCCTGGCACGGAACGGCGCCAAGATATCCCGTATGGTAGCCCATACCCTCTGCCGCGGTCCGGTGAGCCGGCGGCTTTTTGTCCGCCCCGTGGCGTGGTTCCTGCGTGAGGCCGTGGAGCACCGTTTCCTGCTGGGCGCCCTGGAGAAGTTCATCAGCCTGATGGGCAGCGAGTCTTTTACGAGTATTATCAGCTCGATCGATCGGGCGAACCCGATGAAGTTGAGAATGAGCCAAAGAAGGAAGGGGAGTTAAGGACCGAGTTTGAAGGTTCCCATAGCCCCTTCGGTTTTATCTGGAACATCGCGAGCGCCACCGGCTGGACGGTGGAGTACATCCTGGAGAAGGTGAACTACCAGACGCTCATCCTGATGCTGTCCGACGCCCCGCGTTACGTCCGCCGGTCAGCAGCTGACTCCAAGGTTTCGCAAAGCGGTGGCGGTGGAATTGATCCGGAAGCCGCCGCCCGTGAAGCCGGCGACATAGTGAATTTTTACCAAAGCAATTTAGAACTGTAAACGATGAAGCCCGTAGAAATCGAATTCCTGATGAAGGACAACTTGACGGGGGGCCTTGACAAGGCCGGCCTTGCCGTCGACATCCTTGCCGAGAAATCGGAGAAGGCCGCCGCTGCCATCAACGCCCGTATTTTAGAGCAGCGCAAGGTCATCGACCGGGTGAGTTCCGACCTGCACCGGATGGAAACGCAGCTCCAGAACATGAAGCCCGGCCCGGCACAGGCGGAACTTGCCGCCGACGTGGCGGCCTGTCGCAAGGTCCTGGATGAAGAGCGTGCCGCCCTTGAAGGGCTTGAAAAGGAGCACCGCGAGGCGGAGAAGAGCGTCCGGAACCTCCGTAAAGAGTACGAGCGTATCTCCTTAGAGGAAGAACGTGCCGTCGCCGGTAGCAAGAGCCTGACCGACAAGATCCGGGAGCAGAAGGAAGTCATCGGGCAGATTGAAAGCGACATCAAGTCGCTGGAGAAAGCCTACCAGGGGGCCGCACCCGGCAAGGCGAAGATAGCCGCCCTGGATGAACTGAACGCCGCGAAGAAAGCGCTTGAAGAGGAAAAGGGCGCCCTTGCCGGGCTCCAGGCTGAACAGGAGAAGACGCGTGCAAGCAGCAAACGCCTTTCCATGCAGCTGCGTGAGCTCCAGGACAACATGGCCCGCCTGCGGCTGGAAGGGAAACAGGACACCGAGGAGTACCGGAAGATGGCACAGCAGGCCGCTCTTCTTTCCGACACGCTTGCCGATCTGAACACCCAGACGAAGATCCTCTCGCACGATGACGCGAACCTCCAGGGCTTCATGTCGGGCGTGAGCGGCCTTGCCGGTCTGTTCACCACGGCCACCGGCGCGCTGTCTCTTTTCGCTTCGGAAAACGAGAACCTGGCAAAGATCCAGACGCGCGTGCAGAGCGTGATGGCCATCACGATGGGGTTGCAGCAGGTGTTCAATACGCTGAACAAGGATTCCGCTTTCCGGCTGGTGACGGTCGTGAAGATGAAGAACCTGCTGACAGCCGCCAATACCCGGCTGGCTGTCGCCCTGGGCATTTCCACCGGTGCCGCGCAGGCCCTGATGGCCACGCTTACGTTGGGCCTTTCAGCCGTTATCACGGGACTTGTCGTCGCCTGGGACAGATATTCCACCGCGCAGGAGAAAGCCGCGGAGAAAGCCCGGGAAATGGTAAAAATCGAGTCCGACGGCCGCGCACAGATGATCAAGACCCGTTTCGAGATCGAGAGCACGCTGGCGAGCCTGAAGAAGTTCACCGGCACGAAGGACGAGGAGAAGTCCAAGGTGGAGGAACTGAACCGCAAGTACGGCGAGAGTTTCGGGTATTACGACACGATCGCCCAGTGGTATGACATCCTTCAGAAAAAGGGTGAGAAATACATCCAAATGCTTTTCCTCCAGGCCAAGGTGCAGAGCCTGGTGAACAAGGCCACGGAGGCTGACGAGAAGGTGAACGAGATCAAGGCCAGCAAGCCGGAAGACGTGGACGGCTCGATGGGCTGGTTCGCGCGCATGGGGCTTTACATGGCCCAAAGCGAGTCGTACGGACGGGTGGACGCGCAGTCCATGATATCGGAGTATAACGAGAAGGCAAAGGAAAAGGCCGTACGTGAGGCCGAGGAAGTCCGCGACGGCTACCTGGCTGAAGCCCGGAAGCTCCAGGAGGAATATCTGGATATCGGCAAGGAGTTCGACCTGGGTGACCATGCCAAACCCGACCCGAATGCCGCCAAAAAGGAGAAACAGTCGGAAGAGCAGCGTGCCTCGGAACTTCTGAAGCTCCAGATGAAGAACCGCCAGGCAGAAATCGACCTTCTGAAGGAGAGCGGCGAGAAACGCCGCCGCCAGATCCGCCTGAACTATGACAAGGAGATCGCCGAACTTGCCGCCCAGGAGAAGAAGTGGAAGGACGCGCAGAAGGGTAAACTGACCGGTGAGCAGGAATCCACCCTGAAGGAGGCGCGGGAGAAGGCCGCGGCGGCACGTGACGGCGACCTGGCAAAGGTGACCAGGGAAGAGAACGACGCCGTCCGCCAGTCGATGCTCGACTACCTGAAGGAATATGGTACGTACCAGCAGAAGAAGCTGGCCATCGCCCAGGAGTACGCGGAGAAGATCCGCCGTGCGCAGGAGGAGGGGAACTACAATGAGGTATTGCGCCTTGGCCGCCAGCAGAAAGAAGAAACGGCTGCCGCCGAGATTGCCAGTCTGAAGGCGGATATCGACTGGGACGGCCTTTTCGGCAATTTCGGCGGGCTGCTTGAAGAGCAGCTGCGCCCCACGCTGGTGAAGCTGCGGAAGTATGCCGCCTCCGACGAGTACCGGAATGCCGGTGCCGAGGACAAACAGGTGATCAGCGAGCTGATCGCAAAGCTGGAGGACCGGAGCGCGGGCGGTATTAACCGGAACATGTTCAAGGACGTTTCCCGTGACCTTTCCGCCTACCAGACGACGCTGCGTGAGCTGACAGAGGCCAAGGAAAGGGAGAAGGCCGCCGCTGACGCTTTGGTGGTGGCGCAGGAAAAACAGAAGAAAGCCGCTGAAAGCGGTGACCCCTCCGCCATGAAGGAAGCGGAAGAACTGGTGGCTACCGCGCAGGAAGCTTTCGACGCCGCCTCGGCGAGTGTGGCCACCCTGACAGAGGCGAACGACAAGGCGGCGCAGGACCTGCGCACGTCCAGCACGAACGCCGTTTCATCCCTTACCGGGCTTGCCGAGGGGCTCCAAAGCCTGAAGTCCGGTTCCCTTGCCGGCGTGGCCCAGGGGCTCGGCAAACTGGGCGAGGCGACGAAGAACATGGGCGGTGTGATGGGTACGGTAGGCAGTACCCTTGCCGAGACGTTTTCAAACGGCGGCATCATCGGGCAGATCATCGCGGCGGTGCTTTCCATCCTTGACGTGCTGAAGGAAGGAATCGGTACGCTGGTAAGCGGTATTCTTGATTCCGTGCTCGGTGCGGTGAACGGTATCCTGGAGAACATCCTTTCCGGTGAACTGTTCACGCAGATCGGCAGCTCGCTTTTCTACGGGGTGAGGGACATCCTGGACACGGTGACCTTCGGCCTGTTCTCCTCGCACGGCAATGCCAGGGAGGTGAACGCGTTGGTGGAGCGGCTGACCGAATCGAACAAGTATCTGACCACCGCCATCGAGAAGCTGACCGACGAGATGGCCAGCTCCGGCGGCGCACGTTCCACCGAGTACTACCGGAGCGCCTACGAGAAACAGCAGCAGAAAATCGAGAACGACCGCCAGATGCTCGCGGCAAAGATGGGATACCACAGTTCACACCACTCGAACAACTACTATATCGGCAAGGCCATGAGCAGCGGTGACTGGGACACGGTTTCCGCCTACCTGGGCAAGTCGGTGCGGGATACCGGTTCCCTCTGGAGCCTTTCCCCCGAGGAACTGGCGCGGCTCCAGGAACTTCCCGACATCTGGGAGAAACTCCATTCGGGCAAGTACGACCAGAGCCAGTGGCTTGACGAGTACGTCTCTGACGCGAACACGCTGCTGGAACTCCAGAGGCAATGGCAGGAAGCCATCACGGACACCTCTTTCGACGGTATCCGCAGCGGCATGAAGGATCTGCTGAAGGATTTCGAGACGGACTCGAAAGACGTGATCGCGAGTGTGGACGAGTTCATGGAGAACGCCATCCTGAAGTCCATCGTGAACGGCACCTATTCGGACGAGCTGAAGAAATGGCAGGAGACGTTCGCCGAGTTCATGAGCGACGGTATCCTGTCGAAAGAGGAAGCCGACACGTTGCGCACCCGGTACTCGGACATTTTCGAGCGTGCCCGTGCCAAGAAGGAGGAGATGTTTGACACTGCCGGCATCACGGAGGAGGGTAAGTCCACAACGCAGACCGGTCGCGCCGGCGGCTTCTCGGCCATGTCGCAGGACCAGGGCACGAAGTTGGAGGGCATGTTCACCTCGGGCCTGAACTACTGGGTAAGCATTGACGAGAAGACCGAGGACGTGGCGGGCCGCATGGCCAGCGCCGAGGGACACCTGGCAAAGATCGCGGAGAATACCGGTAAAAGCGCCGGTTTCCTCGGCGAGATAAAGGAAGATATAAAACGAATCATACGTGACGGACTAAGAATGAAATCATCATGAGCATGGAACCAATCATGGGCGGGCTGTTCCTTATCAACGGCACCGATATCTGGACGGAGTACGGCGTATTCCTGACCGAAGAGAAGCGCGGCGGGCGTGACAACCTGAAAGCCATCCTTGCCGCGAGCAAGACGAAAGCGCACACCGCCGTGGACATACGCGAGGAGAACGGGGAGAAATATTCCGACATTCTGACAGTGGCCAACGAAGCGCGCGACATCACGCTGACCTTTGCCCTGTATGCCCCGGGTAAAGGGGAGTGGCTGAAGAAATACATGTCCTTCATCTCCTTCCTGAAAACCGGCGACAAGGGGTGGCTCTCGCTGTATTTCCCGCAGCTGGAGCTGACGCTTCGCGTGCATTACCTGGATTGTCCCGGCTTCACCCCGCTGACCTACCTCTGGCGGGAAGGCGTGCAGGCCGGCCGCTTCAAGGTGAAATTCCGCGAACCCGAACCAATCATTTAAACAACGTTCAAACACCATTCGAACATGCTTTTAACGGTATATGACAGTAACAGGCAGGCGAAGGCGGTCCTTTCCCCGGACGACAGCTCGACGCAGGTGAAGGCGATCCAGTCGGACAACGTGCTGACGCTCTCCTTCACCCTGTACGAGTATGTGGCGCTTGAGGTGAACGACTACGTGGATTTCGAGGGCGAGCGCTACTGGCTCCAGGAGCGTTACCTTCCGGACGAACGCAGCACGCAGGAGTGGAAATACGACGTGAAGTTCTACGGCATCGAGAGCCTGATGAGACGTTTCCTCGTCCTGAACGTGGTGGACGGCGACCCGGAGCCGGTGTTCACGCTGACCGCCCCGCCCCGGGAACACATGGCCTTGATCGTGAAGTCCATCAATGACGGCATGGGCGGCATCACCGATTGGAAAGTGGGGCGTGTGGAAGGTACCGAGAACGTGGTCATCGACTACGAGGGGAAGTACTGCCCCGACGCGCTGAAGGAACTTGCCGGCAAGGTGCCGGGTGCCGAGTGGTGGGTGGAAGGCCAGACCGTGAACCTCTGCCGTTGCGAACACGGTGAGGAGGTTACCCTGTCCTACGGCAAAGGGCTGACGGAGCTTTCCCGCGACAAGGCCGACGGCGCGAAGTTCTACACCCGCCTGTTTCCGATCGGCAGTTCCCGGAACATCGACCCGGAGAAATACGGCCACAGCCGCCTCCAGCTTCCCGACGGTGCCAAATATGTGGATGTGGACACGGACAAGTACGGCATCCACCACCACTACGAGAAGGACGCCTTCGCGGATATCTATCCCCGCCGCGTGGGTACCGTGACCTCTGTACGCAGCGCGCAGGTGACGGATGAGGACGGCAACCCTTTCGTGATCTGGTATTTCCGGGATGACACGCTGAACTTCGATCCCAACGCTTACGAACTTGCCGGCAAGGTGAAACGTGTCTCCTTCCAGGAAGGTGGCGAACTTGCCGGTCTTGGCGAGGAAGAGGACGGCACCTACTATTTCGAGGTGAACTTCGACAGTGACACCCGCGAGTTCGAGATCATCACCATCTGGCCGTATGATGACGACACGCAGCTTCCCGGTGACCGCCTTGTCCCGAAAGCGGGTGACAGGTATATCCTCTGGAATATCCGCATGCCTGACGAATACTACGCGCTTGCCGAGGAGGAATACCTGACGGCGGTGAACAGGTACAACGCGGAGAACGCCGTCGACGTTTCCGTGTACAAGGGCCCGACGGACCACGTGTATGTCGAGCGTAACGGGATAGACCTTTACCCGGGCCGCCGCGTCCGGTTGGAAAGCACGGAGTATTTCCCGGAAACGGGCTATCGTTTGAGCCGTATCACGAAAATCACGCGGAAGGTGGCGCTCCCCTCACAGGTGGACCTTGAAATCGGTGACGCGCTTTCCACCGGCGTGATGGAAAGCCTGAAGGGGAGTATCGAGGAGGTGAGGAATTATACCAGAACGGCCGGCGCGAACCTTCCCGACATCATAAGGAGCTGGGATAACACGCTTCCCACCGACAACAACCTTTTCTCGGCCAGAAGAAGCCAGGCGGAGTTCATCAGCAAGAAGAAGGCCGACCGCGCGAAAAAGAAAATCACCTTCGAGGAGGGTGTCGGCATCGGTCCGGAGGAGAACGGCCACATCGACGGCAAGGGCAACGCCGAACTGCTGACCCTTGTCGTGCGTGAGCTTCTTCGCAGCCCGAAATTCGTGGACGGCCTTTTGGGTGAGGGCTGGCGGTTGTGGATGGAGGACGCCCTTTCGCACCTTACCATCGACAAGCTGACGGTGCGCCAGGTCATGGTGGTACTGGAACTGCTTATCGAGAAGGTGCGCAGCGTGGGCGGCCAGCTCTGTGTGTCCGCGGCCAATGGCAAGATAAAGACCGCCGTTCCGGAGGACGGCTTTTATAAAATCACCTTCGAGCAGGCGAATACCTTCCGGGCGCATGACCTGATGCGCTGCGCCACGTTTACCGGCGGGAACCTGAAAGGCTACTGGGTGGAGGTTGCCGGCGTGGAGGGTGATTCCATCCTCGTGGGCGTGGATGAGTTCGGAACTTCCCTTCCTGCCCCCGGTGACGAATGTGTACTGATGGGTAATACGGAAAACCCGTTGCGCCAGAACCTGATCCTGATATCCGCCACCGAGGACGGGCAGCCCCGCATGGACGTGATGGACGGCGTGAAGGCGAAAAACTTCACCGGCTGCCTTCGTGCCCGCCTGGGTAACCTGGACGGTATCAGCGACGACTGGTTCCCCGCCGACAACCAGCCGCACGGCAACGGCCTTTACAGCGACAACGCCTACCTGCGCGGGACATTCCTTTTGGTGACAGGCGAGGATATCAAGACAAAATTCGAGATCGTCGAGGGACGTATCACCAGTGTGGTGACCGCCCTGCGCCAGGACTTCGCCACCGATCGCGGGTACCTGAATAACCCCGCCTTTGATGACGGTCTTATGAAATGGAACACGGAAAACGAGACGGTGTTCTTCCTTGTGGGTAACCGCTGGGTCTGGGCGAACGGCAACGTGCTGACGAAGAAGGGTGACGGCGCGAGCGTGACCGAGGATGATGGGCGTAAGGTCGTGCGTATCCGGGGTAAGTACATCCTCCAGAAACGTGAGAACCTGAAAAGCATCCCCTCTATGCCTGAAAACGGCAGCGGGGAGAAGGAAGCCGTTCCGGTGTACCTGACCTTCTTTTACCGTTGTGCGGTCGGTGGGACCCTGCGGGTGGAGTTCGTGGGTGTTGACAAGACGGGGTTCGCCAACTTCAACAGCATGGAAGTGGAAGAGGAACTGCCTGCGACTGACGGCTACGTGCAATATACCTGTAGCGGCCTTTGGAACGGTACGGGAGACTTCAAGCTGTCTTTCACCGGTGACATCTATCTG
This sequence comes from Bacteroides sp. D55t1_190419_B8, assembly GCF_015558905.1. Classification (NCBI taxonomy): domain Bacteria; kingdom Pseudomonadati; phylum Bacteroidota; class Bacteroidia; order Bacteroidales; family Bacteroidaceae; genus Bacteroides; species Bacteroides sp. D55t1_190419_B8. The sequence continues at coordinate 104,698 of NZ_JADMOU010000014.1, read as the reverse complement.
TACATGCTCATACTCTCTACCGACCGCGTGGAATCGCTGGCGCACCGTTATAAAACACTTTTCGAGCAGTCGGAGCGTCTGGTGAAGATTTCGGCGGCTGTCTTTGACAGGGACGAGAATTTCCTGCAGGAAACCGGGCTTGTCGTTAAACCCGAAGGTGCGGGCATCTACGCCCAGGACGCTGACGGCAAGCTGGCGCTTATCGGTGTGAGCGTGGACGAGACGGACGCTGACGGCAACCGTATCAGCGTCGTGAAGCTGACGGGCGACCATATCAAGCTGGAGGGGCTTGTGACTGCCAACGAGAACTTCAAGATCCTGGCCGACGGCAGCATCGAGAGCCGGAACGGCAAGTTCTTCGGCGAGATACAGGCCACCACTGGGAAGATCGGTTACTTCTCCATTGACAGCCAGGGGCTTTATTACGGTGACCTGTCCAGATGGACCGACCCCGTTTACAAGCAGGATCTGGCCGCCATCCGTCCGGGACTTATCCGGTTGCAGTCCGAGGAAGGCTATTTTTCGCCGGGAGATATCGCCAATGTCAAGGTGGCCATCGGCAACGGCGCCGATCCCACGCTTACCGGTTCTTCATCACTTTGCAACTGTGCCGGATATTTTTACCGTCAGATGAACCCCTCTTCGGGCGATTATTATCTTCCCGCTGTAAAGATCATCAGTGACAACGTGATAAACCGTGATGTGGCCCTTTATGCGGAAGGCGCCATTGTCTGCCAGGGCGGCCTTCTTTCTTCCGGCCACTTTAACGATACAAATTCGGTGACCGTGCTGGACTTCTCTTTCGGTACCACACAGCTGATATACAACACCGTGAAACGGTACGTCTATCTTCCCACGCTTTCCATCATGAAGCAGGTGATGAACTCCACCGGTGTGTTTGCCGTGTTCGTGCGTCTTGTTGCCCGTTATGAGAACAGCCAGAGTTTCTTTGTCACCTTCCAGGAAGGCCAGTCCTCGCTGTATTTCCGCAACAACAACGGCGGGCATTATGGCAACGATATAGAGATGGCCGCCGGTGATGTCCTGGAACTGCTGCTGATTTATGACGGCGGTAACTATTACGCGCAAGTATTGGATCGTAAAACATAAAAAATATGGTAAGAATCAATTTCAAACAGTTGCCGGTCTATACCGGCATATCCCGTAAGGAAACGGTAACGGGTGACGCCCGCGAGTCGTTTGCCGACGTGCTGTACACCCGTGTAAACGGTGTCCGCGCCAAGAACCTCGCCCTTAAGATATTCAACAGCGAGGGGAATATGGAACTGGATGCCGAGGATGAGAAACTGGTGCGTTTTGCCGCCGTGAACCTTTGCGTCCCTTCCGTGGGCGACGCTATTATCGATATGCTTGATACAGTTAAAGAAGTTAAGGAGGAATAATTTATGGCACTGACAGAATCGGAAAAGAACGAATTGAAGAAGGACATCCTGAACTCCATCAAGTCTGAGAGCCAGAGTGTCGATGAACTGGCCGAGGTCACCTCGCTGGACAATATCAAGAGCCTTCCTGCGATGCGCGGCCAGGAGGTCGTGCTTGCGCCGGTGGCGTTGCTCCGGAAACCCGCGGAGGACGCGGCGGCGGTGGCTAACGCTGCCGCCACGAAGGCCAACAATGCCGCGACCGGCGCCACCAATGCGGCCCAGACCGCGACGAACGCCGCCGGTACCGCAAACAGGTCCGCTGAAACCGCCAATGCCGCTGCCGGTACGGCCACCGCCGCCGCCAAGAAGGCGGAGGATGCCGCCGCAGCCGTGGACGGCAGTCTGGTGGGTGGCATGACAGCCGTCCCTGACGAGAAGAACGACGCGGTGAAGCTGACCATCCTGGGCCGTAACGGGCAGGCAATCACCTCCACCGACATTCCCGGCGGTACGGGTAGCGGCGGCAACACGTACAACGTGACGGAGGAGGTTCCCCTGGAGAACGGCTACTATACCCTGGAGACGGCCATCGCCGCCGTAAACGTGAAATACCGGCACAAGGGCCGTTGCATCACCTACGAGGCCGCGCAGGGCAGATGGGAGACGAAACAGTTCACCGGCACGAGCGTGGAGAGCTGGGAACAGGCCGCGAGCTGGGAGGATTTCGGCGGAGCCGGCACGATGAAGAGCCTGACGGTGAACGGCGAGAAGCAAATCCCCGATGCGGAGGGCAACGTGAGCCTGACCATCGATAAGCTGGAGGTTGACGAGAGCCTGAACGCCGAAAGCACGAACCCGGTCGAGAACCGTGCCGTGGCGGCCAAGCTGGGCGAGGTGGAAGCAAACACCATCTTCGACAGCTCCGCCGAACTGAGCGATGACGAGACCACCGTCCACGTGAGCCTGAAGAACAAAAGCGGCGTCGAGGTGACCGGTTTCGACATCCCTGCCGGAGGCGGCGGTGGCGGCGGTGAGGGCAGCACGACGAAGATAGTGCTTGGTGCAAGTGTTGACAAGCCCACCGTCAAGGAAGGCGACCCGGTAAGGCTGACCTATACCTACGACCACCAGTACGGCAGCGGCGACGAGAAGGGCGAGAGTACCGGCCAGAAAGCGAAAATCACCGTCCAGGTGAGGCGCGGCGCCACCACCACCTATTCGGAGACGGTTCAGGATGTGAGCAAGGGCACGTACACGCTCGACCTGACGAAATATCTCCTTTCCGGCACGAGCGACATCTACGTGATAGCCGAGACCACCGACCCCACCACCGGCAAGGCGCAGAAGCGGCAGGCGTACGTTAGCGTGCGCAGCGTGACGCTGGCCCTGTCCAGCAGCTACAATATCGCTTCCGGCCTGGCTTCCGGCGGTTATGGCGCGCAGGAGACCGTGAACATCCCCTACGGCGTGAGCGGCACCGGCACGAAGGTGGTGACCCTTTACGTGGACGGCAAACAGCAGAACGCCCACACGGTCACCCGCAGCGGTACGACCAACAGCAGCTTCCCGCTCTCCATGTCCTCCCTGGCAGTAGGCCGGCATACCGTCCAGATGGTCGCCGAGATGGATGCCGGCGACGACCTGACGCTCAAAAGCGAGAGCATCCATATCGATATCCTGAAGAGCGGCAGCAGCGCCCCCTACGTGGGGCTGATGGTCACCCACCGGGACGGCCGTATCCTCACCGGTGCCGACCACCTCTCCCCGGTCATCGAGGTGGGACAGTACGAAAACTGCGAGTTCAAGTTTGCCGCCTACGATCCCGGTACCACCCCGGCGGGTGTGGGCATCTACAGGAACGGCACGCTTCTCCAGACGGTGAGCGTCCCGCGTACCGCCCAGACCTACCGGAACCGCTTTACGGAGCAGGGCCGGCAGCAGATGCAGCTGAAGGTCGGTGCCACCGCCTACACTTTCCACATTGACGTGGTCGAGAGCGGCATCGACATCAGCGAGGCCACCTACGGCCTTCAAGTGAAGCTTAGCCCGTCCGGCCGCAGCAACAGCGAGAGCGACCCGGCGCGGTGGGAGTATAACGGCGTGAAGACAATCTTCGAGGGCTTCGACTGGAGCAGCAACGGCTGGACGGGTGACAGCCTGAAACTGACGGGCGGGGCGAAGGCCGTCATCGGCTACCAGCTGTTCAAGGATGATGCCGGCGCCTCCGGCGCTACCATCGAGATGGAGTTCCGGGTATCGGGTGTGACGGACCGTCAGGGCGAGGTGATCAGCTGCATGGACAAGGGAAAAGGCCTTAGCGTTACGAGCGAGGAGGCGAGCATCAAGACCGGCACGATCCTGCACTACACGAACGAGGACGGCGAGGACGCGAGCCGTGAAATCAAGATCGGCACGAAGTTCGCCCCCGAGAAGTGGCTGAAGGTCGCCTTCGTCATCGGCAAACGCGGTGACGGGCGCCTGATGGAACTTTACGTGAACGGCAACCGTGCCGGTGCTGACATCTACGACAACAGCTACTACTTCCGCCAGGACACCCCGGCGGGCATCACCGTCGACAGCGCGTCCGCCGACGTGGAACTGAAGAACATCCGTATCTACAACCGTGCCCTGAGCGATGACGAAGTCCTGGAGAACCGGATGGTGGATGCCGGCAGCAGCGACGACATGATGCGCCTGTACGAGGAGAACGACATCCTGGGCGGCAGCGGCGACGTCGATATCGACAAGCTGCGCGCCAAGGGGAAGGGCGTGATGCGCATCGTACGCAAGGGCGGCCTTGACGAGGTGAACGAGACGAACAACAAGAAGACCGACTTCATCGCCGACGTCTATTTCTGGTCCCCTTTCGGCAAGGAGTACGACTTCGTCCTCCGCGACTGCTACATCCGTATCCAGGGTACCAGTTCCACGAAATACCCGAGCAAGAACATCCGCATCTACTTCACCAAGGGCGGCGCGAACCTCAGTTTCGAGATCAACGGCGTCCCGGACCCCCTTGGCGGCAACAGGTACATGATGCGCCCCGGAAGCATCCCGATGGACCTGTTCTGCATGAAGTCCGACTATTCCGACTCGTCCATGACTTTGAATACCGGTGTGGCGAAGCTGTACAACGACGTGATGCTCGAATTGGGCCTTCTGACCCCTCCGCAGCGTTACCAGCTGGAACAGGCGGGCGGTGACCTGAACGCGGTGAAGGTCCGGCAGAGCATCGACGGTTTCCCTATCGACGTGTTCAGCGCGGAGACCGCCGACGGGGAGAGCACCTACTACGGGCAGTACAACTTCAACAACGAGAAGAGCAAGAGCGGCAGGCTGTTCGGCATGGAGGGGCTTGACGGTTTCACCCCTTCCTGCCCGATGACGCTGGAGACGCTGAACAACGGCGAGAGGGTCTGCCTTTTCCAGAGCTCTGGCGACGCGGACCTTGCCGCCGGTTTCGATGCCGGCCTGGAAACCAACTACCCGGACGACGTGAAATGGGCGGGCCTGAACACGGCCCAGCAGTCCGCACTGAAACGCCTTTTCGGCTGGATCCGTTCATGTGTCCCGGCAAACGCCACCGCGGACGACCTGGGCACCTTCGTGAGTGAAAAGTTCAGGACGGAAATCGGCCAGTATTTTGATGTGGACCACCTGCTGACCTACTACGTGCACACCGACTACTTCGCGAGCGTTGACCAGCGCGCGAAGAACATCCTCCTGCGTACCTGGGACGGGCTGGTCTGGTACACCACCTATTACGACGGTGACACCCAGCTTGCCAAGAGGAACGACTGTTTCCTTGCCTACGACTACACGCTCGACCGTGACACGTGGGACGCGGAGGCGGGGAAATACGCCTTCGAGGGCCGCGACAGCTGGCTTTGGAATCTTGTGTTGGCCAACCTGCAGGACGAGCTGAAAGCCTGCGCCGCCGCTTACCGCGCGAAAATGACGGTCGATCGCGTGCTGTCGATGCTTGACGTCGAGCAGGCGGGCAACTGGAGCGACCGTGCGTACAATAAGAGCGGCTACCTGAAGTATATCCGCCCGAACATGGAAGAGGTTTACGGCAAGAAATGGCCGTTCATCTACGCCCTTCAGGGAAGCAACGCTGCGCACCGCAGTTACTTCGTGAAGAACCGTTTCGCCCTTCTGGACGCCAAATACGGCACGAGCAACTTCACGAGTGACAACATCGACCTGTATATGGCCCGTACCTCCTCCGATGCCGCCGACGTGGTGAAGATCACGGCGAGCGAGGTGTACGCCTTCGGTTACGGCACGAACAACAGTCCCAATATCGGGGGTACCGGCATCGTGGAGGGCGGCAAGGTGGCCACCCTTCAAATCACGGGGGCCTACACGGTAAACGACCCCCTGCGTATCTACGGCGCGAGCCGCATGCGTGTGCTTGACATGACCGGTGCCTCGGACCGCCTGAAGAACGGCTTTGACCTGGGCAAATGTACCGTATTGCGTGAGCTGAACCTGCAAAGCCCCTCCACCGGCTCTACTGGCTGGTGGCTGAACCTCGGCAGCTGCCGCCAGCTGCGTAAGGTGAACCTGCGCAACCAGGCACAGGCCAAGACCGGGAGCAACACCAGTACCGAGCTTGACTTCACGAACCAGACCAAGCTGGAGGAACTTGACGCGAGAGGCACGCAGGTGCAGAGTGTGACCTTCGCCAAGGGTGCCCCGCTGACGAGGGCCTGGCTTCCCGGCACGCTGACCGTGTTGAAACTGGAATACCTGGGCAAACTGGCCACAAGCGGGCTCACGCTGGAGAACTACAGTAAAGTGAGGACGCTTATCGTGGACGGCTGCCCGGGTCTGAACTGGGAAACCCTGCTGAACCGTTGTTCCGGCGTGGAACGCATCCGCGTGACCGGCATCGACCGGGAGGACGACGGCACGTGGCTGAACCGGTTCATGAAGATGGGCGGCGTGGACGCAGAAGGCAACGCCACGGACACGTGCGCGCTGGCGGGTACGGTGCGCCTTACCAACTATGTCGAGGATGAGAGATACGAGGCGTTGAAAGCCCATTTCCCGGAACTGAACATCCTCCAGCCCGAATACACGATGATCGAATCCGACGACGATGTGGCCGATGATGCCAATATCAGCAACCCGGACAACAGGACAGGTTACAAGTACGGTACGCCTTACAGGGCGAGCGGCCATATCACCGCCATCCTGAAACAGCGTCACCGTGTACTGGCGAAAGTGACCAAGAAAGCCACCACGCGCAGCGTGAAGATCGCGAATGTCGATACGACGGTGAACAACCTCGACGGCGAGATGATCTATTACCCGCTGGATGACGGCAATTCCAACCGTTACGCCGACGGCAGTGCCGCCAGACTTGACGGCAGCGAGGGCGACTGGATGATGTTTGAGCCGTTTTTCTGGTCAAAGGGCATCAATGACTACCTGAACGGCAAGCATTACTCCTGCTACAGCAGCAAGGGCCGGGATGACATGCCCTCCGTTCCTGACGCCGATATCCTCACGCTGGATGACATCAAGGAAGCCGGCGGTTACCTGAGCGGTCGTAAGATCATGAGCGGCAAGGACACGCTTGCGAACAGCTACAGTGCCGACACCACGTATTCCGTCTGCAAGGTGAATGTCAGCGGGCACAAGCGTGTCCGGTTCCCGAGCGTTCCCGGTACGAACCTTGTCGGCAGCGTGTTCACTGACAATACCGGCGCCGTAGTCAGTTCCATCGTTGTTCCGACCCTCTCCAACAAGTTCGAGGCGGGCATGTACCTGATCGCCGACGTTCCTGCCGGTGCCACAGCGCTGCACTTCTCCGTTCTGAACACCGCGGAGTTCGACAAGGTAGTGCTTTCCAACTCCGACAGGATCGAGGACATGGAGCCGGATTGGGTTGCCAATGACGAGCACCTTTGCGCGGTTGTGGGCAGTTCGGTTGTCGGTTCCAAGCTCCGTGCCTGTATCACCGGCGGCAGCACTACGGCGAGCATGAGCTGGGCCGACTTCCATTATTACTCTGTCCAGCGCGGCATGCAGCAGATTGACGCGCTGATGCACTCCCGTATCGCCAACCTCTTCTACGCCGCCTATGGCCGTCGTGACAGCCAGGAACAATGCGGCGCGGGCCAGCATACTAACAACCGTATCACCGGCGGTACCGCTTCACGCGGCATGACCGATACGATCGGTTATGAAGAGGCGCACGCCATCAACCCGAACGTGACGAACTCGCTTGTGGACAACATGGTCCACCAGTACGCCTGGTATCGCGGCGAGGATGACTACGGCGGTGCTACAGTCACGCAGGTGAACAATATCTGCTGCCTTGGCTACGAGGATATCTACGGTCATAAGTATGACATGATGGACGGCGTTGACCTTCCTAATGACAGCGGCAACGCCGGCAAGTGGCGCATCTGGATGCCTGACGGCACGACCCGCATGGTGAAAGGAGGCACAAGCTCGGGCGTATGGATAACGGCCGTTGCACATGGCAAGTACATGGACGTGGTTCCGGTGGGCTCCGTTTCGGGTTCTTCCTCGACGCATTACTGCGATATGTACTACATATCCACCGCAGCCAGCCGTGTGGTCTATCGTGGCCACTACAACGCGTGCCCGTATGGCGGTGTTTCGATGTCGTATGCGAGCTACGATTCCTCGCATACGTACACGCACATCGGTTCTCGTCTGGCCTTCCGCGGCCGGCTCGTCAAGGCGGCAAGCGTCGCTGCGTTCAAGTCGATAAGCGAGGTGGCATGACCGGCCGCGTAAAGCGTCAAAGCGGGAGCGAAGCGACAAAACGTCCGGTGTTCCCCTTGCTCGGGGAACACCGTTCTTTACGGGCGTCAGCCCGTTGAAAAATTTTTGTTTCCGGGGTTTTGTACCTGTTTGTTAAATAATAATTTATGAAAAATCGTACTTTTGCATTCAAATTAAAAGGTGGCGCTTCCCCATAAGCCGTGTGGTTTATCGTGGCAACAACAACGCGAACCCGAATGGCGGTGTCTCGATGTCGAATGCGAACAACGATTCCTCGAATACGAACACGAACATCGGTTCTCGTCTGAACAACAATCGAAAAGAAATTTTAATCGGCGTACAACACCGGGGACTTGTCCCCACCGTGGTGCCGAGGGAAGCAAGCCTCAGTAACAGCAGCCTTTTCGGGGCTGGAAAACTGAAAAATAGAGTGTCGGGTAGGGTTTGGTAGGCCGGAAACGGTTCGAAGAAGCCGGGCCCGGGGGATTGAAGGCCCCGTATTAAAAACAAGAAAAGGTATTTATGCGCAGAGTTGGTCATATCATCGAGGAGATTGTGGAGCCTTCCAACATGGAGGCCTCGTTCCGGCAGGTCCTTCGCGGCAGGAAACGTAAACGCAGCCGCCAGGGGTGCTATCTGCTTGCGCATAAGCCCGAGGTATTGAAGGAACTGACCGCGCAAATTGCATCCGGCACTTTCCGCGTGAAAGACTACCGTGAACGTGAGATTGTGGAGGGCGGGAAACTACGCCGGATTCAGGTGATCCCGATGAAGGATCGTATTGCCGTGCATGCCATTATGGCGGTGGTGGACCGCCATTTGCGGAAACGTTTCATCCGTACTACCTCTGCCAGTATCAAGAAACGGGGGATGCACGACCTTCTGGCGTATATCCGTCGTGATATGCGTGAGGATCCGGAAGGTACGCGTTACTGCTACAAGTTCGATATCACGAAGTTCTACGAGAGTGTGAAACAGGATTTCGTGATGTATTGCGTGAACCGGGTTTTCAAGGACTTCAAACTTATGGCCATGCTGGAGAGTTTTGTCCGTCTGATGCCCGATGGTTTGAGTATCGGGCTGCGCAGCTCGCAGGGCCTGGGTAATTTGCTTTTGTCTGTGTTTTTGGACCATTATTTGAAGGACAGGTATGCCGTCCGTCATTTCTACCGTTATTGTGATGACGGCGCCATACTGGGTAAAACGAAAGCGGAATTGTGGAAGATTCGTGATGCCGTCCATGGGCATGTTCAGCGTGTCGGTCTCGATGTGAAGGAGAACGAGCGCGTGTTTCCCCTGGGCGAGGGCATCGATTTTCTGGGGTATGTGACTTTCGGCGCGGACCACGTCCGCCTGCGCAAGCGCATCAAGCAGAAATTCGCCCGAAAAATGCACGAGGTAAAATCGAGAAGAAGGAGGCGTGAGCTGATAGCGTCGTTCTACGGGATGGCCAAGCACGCCGACTGTCATACGTTGTTTAAAAAATTAACAGGCAAAGACATGAGATCATTCAAAGACTTGAACGTCGCTTATAAGCCCGAAGACGGCAAAAAGCGATTTCCCGGGGTGGTGGTAAGCATCCGGGAGCTAGTAAACTTACCGATTGTAGTGAAGGACTTCGAGACGGGCATCAAGACCGAGCAGGGAGAAGACCGCTGTATCGTGGCTATCGAGATGAACGGCGAGCCGAAGAAGTTCTTCACCAACAGCGAGGAGATGAAGAACATCCTCTCGCAAGTGAAAGAGATGCCCGACGGCTTTCCTTTTGAAACAACCATCAAGACGGAAACCTTCGGGAAAGGTCGAACCAAATACGTATTTACATGAAACGAGTTGAAGGAACAGCCGGGGTGAAGCTGCTGGAATGCGTGAACCCGGTGAAGAACACGTGGCGCGTCCGTTGGGACGTGCGGGAAAGGGAGGACGGTTCTGCCGACTATATGGAGGAGAACTTTTTAGGGAAGCCCTCCGGTGAGATAATAAGAACCGTTATCCTGGGCTGGTACAACGAACAGATCGACCGGGAGATACTTTCCGGCTTCGTTTACGAGGGTATGCCGGTGTGGCTGTCAAGTGAGAACCAGTTCAACTACAAGGCGGCCCACGACCTTGCCGTGCAGAACGGTGGCGCGACGCTTCCGGTGACGTTCAAGTTCGGGACGGATGAGGAGCCCCGGTACCGGACGTTCGGGAAACTGGAGGAACTGACGGACTTCTATACGAAAGCCATGAAGCACATCCAGGATACACTGGCTGACGGCTGGAAGAAGAAAGACGATTTTGATCCGGAGAAGTACCGGGTGGAATAAATCCTTCGGGGGAGGATAAGAAAAAAGCCCCCGGCCTGTTAATATAGACGCCAATCATTTATTAACAACACACCCAAGCGGCGCGCGACCGGGGGCAAATACCCTCTGTCACGCCACTTGGGTGTTTTTTTGTTGTCTAAAAAATGATTGGCGATGCAAAGATATAATTTTTTTGTTGTATGAAAGTGATTGAGATACTAAACTTTAACCGGGAACTGTTGAAAAGGCTCCAGGCGGCCGGCATCCGTCTGGAGGATGCCCGGTATATCGACCTGTACGCGGACTATACCCGTCTGCTGGACCAAGGTGAGAAGGTCTCGTATGCTGTGGCCGTACTGTCCGAGAAGTATTCGGTGAGCGAGCGCAAGGTCTATGCCCTGGTAAAACGCTTCCAAAGTGACTGCAAGACGCTTGCAGTGTGAACGGGGTGTTTTATGCCGTAGGGAGTGCTGTTTCCCCTTATCTTTAGGGTGTTTCAATTTTAGAAGGAGGAAATGGCTATGAACAAGTATTACCGTATCCTGGACAAGATTCTTGCCACGGGAAAAACACAGACCAACAAGAAGGGAAACATACAATACCTTCTGAACGAGCAGTTGTCGCTGACTCCGGCGGACTTGCTTGACATATTCGAGGGGCATAATATCGCCCGCAAGAAACTCCGCTGCGAGCTCCAGCTGTTCATGCAGGGGGAACGTAACGTGGAGAAGTACCGGGAGGCCGGCATCAACTGGTGGGATTACTGCGGTTCCATCCTGGTGAACAGTTATCCGACCTATTTCGAGAAACTGCCGCCGTTGATAGCGAAAATCAACCGGGAGAAACGCAACAGCAAGAACTACGTACTTTTTCTGGGTGAGACCGGTGCGGAAAGCAACCAGGCGCCCTGCCTGAGTCTGGTGCAGTTCCAGCTGGACGGTGGTGAACTGGTTCTGTCCGCCTACCAGCGCAGCAGCGATGCGAACCTCGGACTGCCTTCCGACATTTACCACCTGTACCTGATGGCGCGGCAGATAGAACTTCCCCTGAAGTCGATCACCCTCTACCTGGGCAATGTACATATCTACGAGAATAATATCCCGGGTACACGTGCGTTGATCGCCGGTGACGAGACGGTCCGCTTCGGGCTGAACGTGTGATTTGCTGTATATGCCTTGCAGCGGGAACAGTTCATGTATCCCGCTGCTTTTCGTTTATTCTGGGGACCTTTGCGGCCGTTTTAAAGCAGAATGAAATGAGAAAGATGTATTTGTCCGCCCCGCTTCCTTTTATGGGGCAGAAACGCATGTTTGCGAAGGAGTTTATCAAGGTGCTGGGGCAGTTCCCGGACAGCACCGTGTTTGTGGACCTGTTTGGCGGTTCGGGCCTGCTGTCACATATTACCAAATGTGTCAGGCCTGATGCCGTCGTTGTGTATAACGACTTCGACAACTACCGCCAGCGGCTTGCGAATATCCCGGTCACCAATGTGCTGTTATCCGATTTGCGCCGGATAGCTGAAGGGGAACCCAGAAACCAACGTATAACCGGGGAGGTTCGCGATAAAATGTTTGCCCGTATTGAGAGGGAAGAGAAGGAGCACGGCTACGTGGATTATATTACGATTTCCGCATCTTTGTTGTTCGCCATGAAGTACGTGACTTGTTTGAAAGAAATGAAGAAAGAGACCATCTACAATAGGATTCGGAGGACTGATTATCCCGAAGCGGAAGATTACCTGGAAGGAATCACCGTCACCTGCGAAGACTACAAGGAAGTGCTCAAACGTTACAAGGATGTCCCGGGTGTGGTGTTCCTGGTTGATCCGCCGTACCTTTCCACTGAAGTAGGAACCTACAAAATGTATTGGCGCCTGGCTGACTATTTGGACGTGTTGAACGTGTTGAAAGGACATGCATTCGTGTACTTCACCTCAAACAAGTCTTCCATCCTGGAACTGTGTGACTGGATGGGTAGGAACCCGTTTCTTGGCAACCCGTTCAAGGAATGCAGGAAAGTGGAATTTAGTGCAAACGTAAACTATCAAGCCAAATATACAGACATGATGCTGTACACGGTACCGGATGAAGAGCAGATAATCGCAGCCTAACACTGCATAAAGATAGTGATTTATTTTGAATCGGCAATGGCTTTTGAATGGTATTTTAAAGTTGTTCAAGGAAGGTTCAAGTGAAAGAAAAACGGTGGGCTTTGGTCATGCAGAACAGGACCGCGCTCACCGTTTTTTTTGTACGCGTCGTTTTTGTACTTTTTGAAACGCATCGTTTTTGTTAAGCGGCACGTATGGTTTTTCCGGATTTACTTTCTCCATCTGTTGTGTGGGAGTATGCAGGAAATGTATATGTGTTTGCAATGGAGTTGGCATAAGCCATTGTTACGTTCAGTGATAGCTGCATGTTTTTCGGAGTTATTATTCCTTCATATTTCACCGTAGCTCCTCCCATTGTGATATTGGTCCCGCTGAAAGTATAATATCCTTTCTTTTCATTCTCATAAAGTTGGATGCGACTGATAGGAGTTTCCTTTTCTCCCGGGATTATATTATTCAGCGTCAGTGTTCCCGTTTCGCTATCTTCTGTCTTGAAGCTGACAGTTTTTCCAATTAATTTCTCTCCGCTGTAGGTTAGGTCTAGCGTATATGGTTTAATATACGAGCCATATTCCTGACTAATTTCTCCTGGCCAAAATAGCTTGTCATTGTAAGTTTCTTCGCATGATGTAAAGAAAAATACTGCGCAAGCTACATAAGATAGTTTTCGTAAGTTTCTCATTTTGCTTTTTGTTTTTATTGCGTATTTAATAAAACTTTGCAAAGTTCGACTAACAATTCTTTATTGTCAAGGTCTGTTTTTTTATTTTAATGTTCTATTTTTAATCGTATGCGGTAAAAGTACCTAAAATGAAAAAATAAATGTGTTCTATTTTTAATATCGATTGTTCTTCTTTTAAGAATGGCTGTAAAAAGAGAATGAAGAGGTCTCTAAAAAAGCAAATGGTTTTCCTCCTATTTTTCACAGGTGAGAAACCGTTCATTTTTTTTCTTCTCTATTTCTGACTCTTGCGGAAAGTTTAGAATGTAATATTCATCTTTACAACTTTCAATAAATACTTCCGTAAAAAAGTAAAGAGGACTCCGCTGGAATATTACAAGAAATAAATCTATGTTTGCTTAAAATAGGGTTATACATAAAAATAGGATGTTTTATACATTTTCTTTGCTTTAATTAGAACCTATATGAGGATAGCAAATAAATAGGAGCTTAAATGTCTTTTTGGATTCTCCCAAAAGACAGTGATTTGATAGTAAATCCTTGCTGTTTGTATTTGTTTGCTACCAGATTCGAAATAAATCAATATTTTTTTCTGATGTTATAGCTATTTGTTATATTGAAAATTAACGAAGTTAGAAGTGACATAGCTTGGAAACGACTCTTATTTCAATCAACGCCTCCTTCCTCACCGATGAACGGTAGCTTGGTCGGTGAGCAAGGAGGCGTTCCTCACCGACCAAGGATACCTTGCATTTAAAGAACGGACGTTTTCATACAATGAAAAACGGTCTGTTTACCCTTTATTTATGCATAATAAGGGGCGTGATATGCATATTCTTGCACTAGATTATGCATTTTATTTTCTATTTGATTCGATTCATAGCCACTGTTGAATAATAGAATCTTAAAAATAGAACAGAACAGTTTGTTGCTGTAATACAGTCGATTCACCGATAAGAATCCCCCGTTCATTGATTTTTTTTCCTTTTTCTGCTTCTCTGTCATACATTTGTTACAGTATTGTAACACTTGCTACTCTAATCCCTTATGAATATGAACGAGGCATGTAATGTAACCACCGCACTTTCCGCTTTCTCCTCCATTTCTTTGGAAGAGATGAGTACCATCCGTTTGATGAACCGTACGGACACGAAGTATATCGTTTCGCTCTCTGCCCTGATGGACGTATTACAACGGGCAAGTAATTGTTATCGTGTGCAAGAGGTGCAGGGGGAGCGAAATATAGCTTATCACACTACCTATCTCGACACTCCCGATTACGCCATGTATCTGGCTCATCAAAACGGAAGAGTGATCCGTGAGAAGATCCGTGTAAGGACGTATGTATCTTCCGGTCTGACTTTTCTGGAAGTGAAGAATAAGAATAACAAGGGGCGGACAGATAAAAAGCGGATTCGGGTGCAAGGAGTAAACTCTTTGCGTCAGGATGGGGGAGAAGAGTTTCTTCGCAATTATGCTTGGTATGAGTTGTCCGCCTTGAAATTTCTACTGGAAAATCATTTTCATCGTATTACACTGGTGAATAAGGCAATGACAGAACGTCTGACCATCGATACTGGTGTGCATTTCCATCATCTCATAACTGGAACGGAAGCAAGATTGGAAAATCTTGCTATCATAGAACTGAAACGTGACGGGAGAACTTATTCACCCATCGGTGAAATACTGCGCGAACTGCATGTGCGGCCTTCGGGAATTAGTAAATATTGTGTGGGAACCGTACTCACAGCCGGGAACTTAAAATATAATCGGTTTAAGACCAAGTTGAGAATGGCACAGAAGATAGCAAAGAAGCAACTAATGAATATTTAATATAAAACCAGAATAATATGTTTGATGAATTAAGTGATATTACATTAATAGAAACACCATTGATGGATAGCGCAGGTTTCTTGGAATTGTTGTTGCGATTCTGCTTCAATTTACTGGTGGTATCCTGCATTATTCATCTGTTTTATTACCCTAAGAGCAAACGGCGTGATTATTACTTCACCTTTACGCTGATAAGTATCAGTATTTTCCTGATGATTTTCTTATTGGGAAGTGTCAAACTGAAAATAGGTTTTGCGCTCGGTTTATTTGCCATTTTCGGTATCATCCGTTATCGGACCGAGTCAATGCCCGTGCGTGAGATGACTTATCTTTTTGTCATCATTGCTATTTCGGTAATCAATGCCCTTGCCGTGGAAATCAGTTATGCTGAACTGGTATGTACCAACTTGCTTTTCATTGTCAGTATATGGCTTTGCGAAAGCAATCGCTGGCTGAAACATATCTCCTGTAAACTGATTCAATATGATAGAATAGAACTGATAAAACCCGAAAGGGAATTGGACTTATTACGCGATCTCCGCGAACGGACAGGACTTGACATTGTTCGTGTGGAAGTGGGACATATCGATTTTTTACGGGATACAGCCATGCTGAAAATCTATTATGAACCGCTGAAAGATGAGATAAATACGATTGATACGTTGACCCGCTTACCTAGAGAAAATGAATAAGAAAATGGAAGATAAGTCAGGCAGAGAAAGTCAGAAGAGATTCTGGGGGACAGGTAGATACCTGATTGGTTGCTTATTATTGTTGTGTATGGCAGGGAAGAGCCATGCGCAGGGAGATGACTTCGGCGTGTGGACCAGTGCGGAAGTGAAAAAAAAGATATTCTCCGGTTTCGATGCTTCTCTGGAAGGTGAATTCCGTACAAGAGACGGATTGCAGACGGTGGAACGCTGGTCGGGTTCGGCAGGTGTTTCCTATAAGATGTTTCGTTGGCTGAAAGCGTCTGCAGGATATACGTTTATTCATTATTATCATCCGATGGAGGTTACTAAAAAAGGAAACTATATCCCCGAATATTGGCAGCCGAAGCATCGTGTAAACTTGTCATTGACAGGAAAGGTGGACTGGCGCCGCTTCACGTTTTCCCTTCGTGAACGGTGGCAATATACTTATCGTCCCAGTCAGTCGGTTCCCAAATTCGATGGTGATGACGGGAGTGTGAAGAATGATGAATATATTAGCGGAAAAGGAAAAAATGTGCTTCGTTCCCGCCTTCAGGTGGAATATAACATACGTAAATGTGCTTTTACTCCTTATACTTCATGCGAACTTTCACATTCGTTGAATGAGATTGGTGCTTTTGAAAAGTTGCGATGGACATTGGGGACGGAATGGAAACTAAGTAAGAAACATGCTCTCGATTTTTATTATCTGTATCAAAATAAGGCAGACGACGATGAGGCAAACGGGCATGTGATCGGTGCAGGATATTCATTTAAGTTTTAATAGATAAAACAAGAAATTATGAAAAGGATTGTGTTGTTTTGGATACCGCTTTTATTGCTGTTGTTGGTGAACTGTACGACGGAATCATTCGATTTCGGCGATCAGGAAGGAATATTGGTCGGAGGTTCGGGAGGTGGAGGAAGCAGTCAGCCCAACCCAACGATTCCCGAGGGATCGGAAGATTTATTGGGATTTACAATCACTTTTGATGAAAGTGATAAAACGGCGTATGGAAGCATGTCGGAAACGGTTACTTCCGATGATGATTTTATAGAGAACTCCCAATTCGCCTCTGTGGTGACGATTATCTATAATGGAACGACTGCTGCGGTAAGCAATGGTGTTTCAGGAGTGGAAGTGTCTTCCAATGGGGCGCATGTCGTGGTTAATTCTACAGTCAGCGGAGTAGAATATGTGTTGAGCGGGACTACTACGAATGGCTCGTTCAAGGTATATAGCGAAAAGAAATTCAAATTATCACTGGCAGGGGTGTCTATACTCAATCCGGTAGGTGCTGCCATTAATATCCAGTCTTCCAAACGTGTGTTCGTGGTATGTGCAGACGGAACAACGAATGTGTTGACAGATGGTTCTTCTTATACGGCAACTACTGATGGAGAGGATATGAAAGCCTGCCTGTTCAGTGAGGGACAGCTTATTTTTAGTGGTGGTGGTTCGCTCACAGTTACCGGAAATTATAAACATGCCATCACAAGCGATGATTATGTGCGTTTCCGTAGCGGGTGTAATATTACGGTAGCTTCGACCAAAAAAGACGGAATCCATACTAATGAATCTGTGATTATCGGCGGCGGAATACTGAATATATCTTCTGACGGCGATGCTATTCAGTGTGAAGAGGGAGGAATTACGATGACCGGAGGATTTGCCAAACTCTCTACAACGGACAATAAAGCGCATGGGTTGAAATCTTGTCTGGATGTGGTAATCAGTGGCGGTGCTATTCAGGCACAAGTGGCGGGAGCAGCCTCCAAAGGAATATCCTGTGATGGTAACCTGACCATCTCCGGAGGAAAGCTGACTGCATTCACTTCTCAAACCGCACTTTATGAAGACAATGATTTGAGTTCGTGTGCAGGAATTAAATGTGACGGAAATATCCTGATTACAGGAGGGGAGATCGCCATACAGAGTACAGGTGGAGCCGGTAAAGGTATCAACTGTGACGGTTCGATTACCATCAATGACGGCACGGTGAAAGTGATAACTACCGGTACGCAGTGTGTGTATGGCAAGCTCGACTCGTCGGCAAAAGGAATCAAAGCGGACGGTGCGTTGACAATCAATGGAGGAATGGTGCTTGTGAAGGCTACCGGTGGGAAAGGCAGTGAAGGTATCGAGAGTAAAAGTGTGTTGACTGTCAATGAGGGTACGGTTGCCGCCCTTTGTTACGATGACTGTATGAATGCAAGCAACAGCATTGTTCTTAATGGTGGCAATATTTATTGTTATAGTTCCGGAAATGACGGCATTGATTCTAATGGTACGCTGACCATTACGGGGGGAATGATCGTATCTTCGGGTACTACTTCTCCCGAAGACGGATTCGATTGCGATCAGAATACCTTTAAGATTACCGGGGGGATTGTTCTGGGTATTGGAGGAGGAACAAGTACACCTACATCAAGTGTATGTACGCAACGCACTGTGATCTATGGCGGTTCGGGAAGTAACGGAGAAATACTGAATATCCAGTCGGCCGACGGAACCAGCGTACTGACCTATCAGATTCCCCGTGCTTATTCTCAAATGACGGTATTATTCAGTAGTCCGAATCTGACCTCGGGCGGTAGTTATACTATCTCAAAAGGAGGAACGGTTTCCGGTGGTTCCGAGTTCTTCGGGTTATATTCGGGAGCCACTTATTCCGGTGGCACGCAGGCGGCAACATTTACTGCCAGTTCGATGGTGACACAAGTCGGCAGCACTTCCGGCGGTGGCCAGCCCGGTGGTGGAGGAGGTGGACATGGACCTGGTGGATGGGGATGGTAAACAGCAGTTTACCGTCGAAATCCGTTCTTTGGTCGATTCTATTTGTGATAAAACAGGTTCGGTTTTATCTTTGTTTCGATAATCAGAAGCAATGAGGCATGAAAAGACTGCGTAAACAACACGTGCTGGAGCAGAGTATTTACGGAGCTATCTGGATCGTAATATTTCTTCTTCCGCTGATAGGCGGATACTTTGCCATGAGTGGAGGACTTGAACGGGAGGAAACCCGTATGGTGATCCGCGAATCATGGTTGAGTATCCTTCCTTTTTTCGTGCTTTTCCTGTTAAATAATTATGGGCTGGTTCCCTATTTTCTTTTTAAGAAAAGGTACTGGCAATATACTGTTTCGTTGATTTTTGTAATAGGAATGATTTGTTGGCTTTCTCCGTTTCCTTCTGCCAATCATTTCCCCAAAGATTTCAAGCGAGGAGAGTTGCCTCTTCGTATGAAGGAGAACCGGAGGGACCAGATTATTAAGACGAGAGAAAAGGCGAGGGAGGAAGGGGATGTGCATTGGCATGAATCCAATCCCGAACAACGTCCTAGGGGAATGGGAGATCCAAATGGTCCCGGAAGATTTCCAAAACCGACTCCTTTTCCTTATCCTCCTTTTGTGCTCCGCTATCTTATTCATTTCATCATTGCCTTTTTGATGGTAGGGTTCAATATCGCCATCAAACTTTTCTTTAAATCTTTCCGTGATGAAGAAATGCTGAAGGAACTGGAACATCAACGTTTGCAGTCTGAACTGCAGTATTTGAAATATCAGATTAATCCTCATTTCTTCATGAATACGCTCAATAATATTCATGCGTTGGTGGATATTGATACGGGGAAAGCGAAAAGTACGATTGTGGAACTCTCTAAACTGATGCGTTATGTGCTTTATGAAGCGAGTAATAAAACGATTTTGCTTTCACGTGAGGTTCAGTTTCTTAAAAATTACATTGCCCTGATGAGTTTGCGCTATACCAACAAAGTATCTATTCAGATGGATTTTCCGGCCGAAGTGCCCGAAGTGCAGATTCCCCCTTTACTTTTTGTCTCTTTTGTGGAAAACGCCTTTAAGCATGGAGTCAGTTACCGTAGCGAGTCTTTTATTCATGTCTTGATGCAGTTGGATGAGGGCAACCGGCTTTCATTCCGTTGTTCCAACAGCAATAATGGTTCGGCTGACGAACAGCATCATGGCATCGGACTCGAGAATATCCGTAAGCGGTTGAGGCTTTTATTTGGCAATGATTATACGCTTTCCATTACCGAAGAGGAACATAAATTTGATGTCTTACTTATTATACCTTTATTAGAATGAAATGTATAGCAATAGATGATGAGCCGTTAGCATTGACGCAGTTGTCGGATTATATATCCCAGGTACCTTTTTTGTCTTTGGTAAAGTCATGCCAGGATGCGTTCGAGGCAATGAAGATATTGTCCGAAGAGGAGGTTGATTTGATCTTTGTGGATATTAATATGCCCGATTTGAACGGATTGGATTTCATACGTTCTTTGGTGAACCGTCCGTTGGTGATTTTCACTACTGCTTATTCTGAATATGCGGTAGAGGGTTTCAAACTGGATGCCGTAGATTATCTGCTGAAACCGTTTGAGTTCCAGGATTTATTGAAAGCGGCGGATAAAGCCCGCAGGCAATTTGAATATCGTTTGTTGGAACAACAGGGTGAAATAGGAAATGCTTCGCAGATAAAAGGAGATTCATTATTCGTGAAGAGCGATTACAGAGTGGTTCGCATCGATGTGAAGAATATCCGCTATATTGAGGGGATGAGTGAGTATGTGCGTATCTTTGTGGAAGGAGAGGACAAGCCTGTAATAACGCTTGCCAGCCTCCAGAAAATGGAAGAACGGCTTCCCACGCATTTCATGCGGGTCCACCGTTCTTATATTGTCAATCTTCGCAAGATTACCGAAGTTTCCCGTCTTCGCATTATCTTTGATAAGAATACTTATATTCCTGTCGGTGATAATTATAAGGAGAAATTTACGGAATACATTGGGAAATTAAGCCTTTCTTAAATAATTATTTAATTCCCAGTTTTTTGGCAATTTCTTTAGGAAGTGCATCTTTATGCACCAGGATATTCATTGTCTTGTAGGCAACGAATGCTTTGGAAGCATACCAGATACCATCATATTTGCCTGATTTACCCCAAGAGTTTTTCACCATGAAGTATTCTTTTCCATTCTGGTCTTTAGCGATGCCGTAGATTACCATTCCGTGGTCGTCTGTTGTTTCCCAGTTGTCAAAAGCAACTTGACGCATTTCCTGGGTAATATCCTTTTCAGGGAAAGGTTTGGTGAATAGTTCTCTGCGTTTGTCGGCGGCAGTCAATCCTGTCCAACGGGCCATGTCTGAACCGGACAGTTCAGATTCTTTGGCTGCATCTGGCATTACGGCGATACCGTCACGTGAGAATCCTTGTTCGCTGACATCGCTACCCCATGCAAAGGTATAGCCTTTCTTTACTGCATTGTCCATAACAGCCATCAGTTCTTCGATAGGCAGGTTGTAAGACAGACCATTACGCCAGTTATCCTGAATTTCGATGGCGAATTGAGAATAGAACGGATGGTGTGTATAAGAAGTCAGTGATACATAGTCGTTATAGTTCAATCCCAGTGATTCGGCAAAAGTCTTCGGAGTATATTCTTTGCCTTTGTAGGTGAACTTCTCCGGACATGCTCCTAGGTAAGTGTCATAAATGGCACTTAGTCCGTTTTTCCATACCGGAGTCAGTTTGCTTAATTTACCTTTTGCAATCGCATTGATATAACCGGAAGCAACAGCATCCAGCTCATTATGTACCGGCAGCGTATCACCATACATAATACCCGGCATCACTTCTTGCGGAACGATACCATAATTCTTGATGCAATACATTACATCATAAAAACTTCCACCCGGAGAGAAAGAACTGTCACCGTGATAACGTACATAGTTTACTCCGCGATCCTGCATCGTTTTGTGTACAACAAACATTTCAGACAGGTCGTATTCACCTTTACCTAAACGAAGTAGTTCTGATTCAACAAATCCGAGAGTTGAGAAACTCCAGCAAGTACTCGAACGATTTTGGTTCTTGATAGAAGTTATCGGATTTTCTTTCACTGTCGTGAAAACAAAACCTTCTTCAGGTTTTGCATCTTGTGCCATAACACTTAGGCTGAACAGGCCTAAAGCAGCAATAAGGATTGTCTTTTTCATTCCTATGAAATTAATATTAAATTGTTTTGGCTACAAATATAGGAAAGTTTCACCACAGAGTAACACAGAGTTTCACAAAGTTTTCTCTTTTTTCAAATGGACAGCTATCTTAATGACTTCCGTTTTATGACATTTTATTGTATCTTGGCGCGGTAAGTTCGCTCGGAGAAAGTAATATTCAGGAACAGGGAAAGGCTGTTTTCTTTTTGCATGCCGTTAGGAATTTTCATCTGGCCTTTATATTTCAATCCGATAGAAAGGACGTTGTTATTGCGCAATCCGAAGTTAAGTCCGGTACTGACGTAATATTCGGTTGCCTTTTTCTTTTGAATGACGATATAGGAATTATTAATACCTGTTCCCAATAGGATGCTGACCGGATTACGATAGACATTGCCCAATGTATATCTTCCACCGACTGATAACCGGTGTTGATTCTCAAAACTGACATTGGATTGGGAAGATTGCATCCGGCTCCAGTCCACATATTTGTAGTCGATGGTTGCCATCCAACGTAGAGTGTTGTAGGAAGCTCCGAGCCCAAAGAATTGAGGAAGACATTGGCGATAGCGTTTCAGGCTTTTTTCAATATCATCTCCTCCCGAACTGCTACTAACGTATAAGTTATTATCCTGCTTAAAATCCTGAGAGTAACCATATACGGCACCGGCAACGAAAGAACGTTCGCGGTCTATAGCCCATTTATACTGTACACCGAAATCCGCATAAAAAGTATGTTTGTAGGAGCTGGTTTCTTCTGTGGCAGTACCTTGCGTCTCCGTTTGTGTGATGGTCCCCGTCACATAAGAAAGATTGGTGCCGACAGAAAATCTTTTTCCGAAAAGGTAAGCCGTGCTGATACCCATCTTGGAAAGTCCTCCTTCACCCTGAAAGAGAGAAGAGATAGTACTTCCATTGGTGCCTGCCACTTCTTCATCCAGCGTGATGACATATCCCACACTGCTGACGGGAGCCATGAAAATTGCTCCATACCAGCGTGGCATAATCCGGCAGCCGATACTTAGGTTATTCAGATTTCCGGTGACGGAACGGTTACTTGCTCCTCGTTGCGAATAAATCTGGTATGCTCCCATGATACCGACATCGATCTGGAAGCGTTGTTCGGTCAACTCTGTGAGTGAAGCCGGATTGGCATTGTTAAGGAAATTATTTCCTCGCAATGCAATGCCTGTGCCGCCCAGTCCGGCATATTGCCCGCCTTCCCCGGTAGAAAGTTCTCCCAGTCCGAACATGGAAGTAGGGGAGTTCGTTGTATTTTGTGCAATAACTATAGAGACAGGAGTATAGAATGCCAGAAGGCAAAACAAAATCTTTTTCATTGTTGATAAGTTTTGTAAAGTATGATAAGTTTGGTATTCTTTTTATTGGCGGTATGTTCTCCGTCGCCGAAAATAACGCCTTGAAGTGTGGTATAGAACAAGTTGTCCGGAAGAAATAATTGTAGTTTCTGACGATCATATCCGGTAGTTCCCAGGTTTGTTTGCAGGAAAGAGGTGATGTCAAAAGAGTAATAAGTCTCCTCATAAGACATCTCGTCGACTACTAGATTTCCGCTTTGTACGGAACTCCCGGTGAGGTCGGTGATTACACTTTGCGTCACATTTTCATTGTTGGCGGTGTAGAGAGCCAGGCTTTTGGGCAACGGGTACATGCCGTCATAAGTTCCTTTTACCGGATATAACTGTAACGTTGCGCTCTCGATAGTCACAAGCTCTCCTTTTTCGCAGAGATTATTTAAATGTGGAAAATCGATGGTGACATACATACCGGTCATTCCCTGCAGGTAAACCTGATGCTCGCTTTTTCCGGAAGAGTATTCATTGCCGTCCCCACTTTGCAGGTTGGCTATCGGGGTGTTTGAGCGGTCCTGTTCTATTTTGTTGTAAGTCAGTGTGCTGCTTGTATTGAAAACCAGTGTTTTTTCGTTCAGTGTTTCCGTAATCTGGTGATAGTAGACCGTGATGCACATACTGGAGTCGTTGACTTGAAATCCGCTGATACAAGCGTCATTTGCATCGGGTATAAAAGCAATTCCCTTGAAATAATCATGGAAGAAATCCTGGGATTGTACCCATCGGCCATCATTCAGCATCAAGTTGAACCATTCTTCTCCCCATGCATCCGGCAATCGTATTTCCAGTTCTTCGCTCGGTGAGCCCGGAGTAGGACGAAAGTCGAAAGATGCCAGTGGAGTTTCGTTGTAATAGGCAGTAGTAGTGTTGTATAGGTACCCTCTATCGTCCAGTTCTATATTCTTTGTCAGTTCATGCAGATGAATGCGTTGGGTTTTTAGTGTATCTCCCAGGTAATTGCCCGAAGAATACAGGCGTATGGTGATCGAGTCGAACTCATATTGGATGTTTTCATCAAAAGAATAGGAAGGTACTTCATACTCTGCGTAAAAAGAGGCGGTAATTTTCCCCCATAAGTTGTCGTCACGGTATCCTATCTGGCAAACCGTATCTCCCGAAGTGGCTATGGAGTCGCTTGATACTGTACTAAGTAATACCGTACAAGTATCCATCTGTTCGTTGAGGAATGAACTTTGTACCCATTTCGCTCCTATGGACGATGAATCGTCTACACAAGCGAAAAAAGAAAGAGATATAAAGAATGAAAAAAGTAGTATGATTGACTTCATGTAGTAAAATGAAATTGGTTTTGTACCGGCAAAAGAAGAGGTTTTAAATAGTCCTCCAAAAAACTATCGACTAAATCTCTGTATTTGTCGACCTGAATTTTGTTGGTAGATAGAATGTCTTTATTTGTCGATAGTTTTTTTATGCGTGCCCGTTGCCGCCTACATTTGCGGTTGTAATCAACGACATATTTATGAATACGAAAATGAATAAATTACTTTGCATGATGGTGGTGCTGCTTTCATTGGCGGCATGTACGGATGATACTGAATATACGGCAGGTGTGTGGTATCGCCGTTCTGATTTTGATGGTGTGGCGCGTACGGACGCAGCTGGTTTTACGATTGGTAACGTAGGGTACCTCTGCACCGGATACCGGGGGAGTACCAAAGACCGTTTGAAAGATTGTTGGGCGTATGACATTGAGGCTAATTCGTGGACACAGTGTACATCAATGCCCGATGCAGCTCCAGCCCGGAATGCAGCTACAGGTTTTGCAGTAGGTACCAAAGGATATATTGCTACCGGTTACGATGCGACAAAAAAGGATTATC
Organism: Bacteroides sp. D55t1_190419_B8; assembly: GCF_015558905.1. Classification (NCBI taxonomy): domain Bacteria; kingdom Pseudomonadati; phylum Bacteroidota; class Bacteroidia; order Bacteroidales; family Bacteroidaceae; genus Bacteroides; species Bacteroides sp. D55t1_190419_B8. Next base: position 79,702 of record NZ_JADMOU010000014.1, on the reverse strand, counting down.
TGAATGATTGCTGGCAGTATGATCCTGCCACGAATTCCTGGAAGGAGATGGCTTCTATTCCGGATGGAACTGATGGGACTAATATCTATGGTAAACGGTATTATGCGCTTTCTTTCGGCATTGGTCAGTATGGGTATCTGGGTACAGGTTACAACGATAATTATCAAAAGGATTTCTGGAAGTTCGACCCGTCGGTGGGAGATAAAGGAGAATGGACAGCCATGAGTGGATTTGGCGGACAGAAGAGAATGGGCGGTATGGCCTTCGTCATAGATGATATAGCTTATATCTGCGGCGGTGAAAATAACGGTTCGGATGTGACGGATTTCTGGTGTTTTAATCCGGCAACGGGTACTTGGAAAGAATTGCGTGAACTTTACGATAAGAGTGATGATGATTATGACGACGATTACACTTCTATCGTCCGTTCTTATGCTTGTGCTTTCGTGATCGACGGTAAAGGATACATTGCTGCGGGGCAGACTGCTGGTGGTAGTTATCGTTCCAATTATTGGATTTACGACCCTCTGACAGACCTCTGGGATGGGGAAGATTTGACAGATTTCGAAGGAAGTACACGCTCGAAAGCCGTATGCTTTTCTACTGGAAAACGGGGAATTATAGCTACGGGAGGAGCTTCTACTTATTATTATGATGATACTTGGGAGTTGAAGCCTTATGAATATGAAGAGAAATAAAAAAACAATAGGTATTGGTTGCTTTGTCTTGCTGCTTTTAGTGGGAATCATATATGGCTATATGCATTCGATAAACATATATCGGCTGGAAGTAACCCAGATTGAAGGTAGTGGATACGGTTATAAGATTTATGAGAGAGAGCGTTTGATAATCGTTCAGCCTTTTATCCCGGTTGTATCCGGGAAAAGACCTTTTCAATCGGTGCAAGATGCCCAATGTATCGGAAATTTAGTGCTGGAACGAATTAAAGCTGGAAATGAATTTGCCATATCAAAGGCTGACCTGGATAACTTGGGAGTAGTGTATTAATGCCACCATGTTGGCACAGTCATGCCACCTCATTGGCACGATAGTGTCAACATGGTGGCACTGTTGTGTCAATACGATGGCACAAACTAAAGCATTAAGTACAGATTATTTCTTCTCTTCTTCTTTGGGTGCAACTACATAATCTTCTTTGATAAACTCATCATACACCCGCTTGGGATGATCGAATGGTGCGGTTCCATTCTTCTGCTCATTGAAGTTTTCCCGGCGGAATTGTTTCAGTTTCAAATTATCTTCTGCATACTCCCTCAATTTCTTATGCTCATTTCCATAAAGCGAACTTTCAGTTACGTCAGAATTGAGCAGGTTTTCTTTAGGAGTGATAGTAGGTAGGAGCACTTGTTCCAACAGACCACGATAGGCACCGTTATATTCGCACCATACGATATCGTTGGCTACAAATATACGATAGGAGTACTTAGACCAGGCAGTTTTGATTTCAATAGATGTAGCATAAATTTCAATGGTAGCTTCTGAACCATACGCTTGGTCACGGATCACAACGGTCGTCCGACCGCTAAGTTCTTCCTTCACGGAAGTTTGCCACTTATCAGAGTGTAAGATCTCTTCGATAATTTCCGGCAAATTTTCTTTAATCTCAAACTGTATTCTCATGGTGCTTGCCTGCGGGCAGGACTTTTTAATTTTTTTCCTCCTTAAACAATTAAGTTAGCCTAAAGTTACATAGATTGAAGCAAAAAAACAAGATTTTGTTGAAATATTTACTATTTTTGCTGAATGAACTACCTTTTCCGTTTGTTTTTGTTATAAATATGCATGAATAGTAAATACAGAGAGAGCATGTATAAAAGAGAATGGAAATTAGAAGATAGGAGAAAAAATGAAGAACTTACAGATAGATGGATCTACCGGTTTAGTGTTGGAAGGCGGGGGAATGCGTGGAGTATTCACCTGCGGCGTACTTGATTATTTTATGGATCATGATATCCGGTTTCCCTATGCGATAGGAGTGTCTGCCGGTGCGTGCAACGGATTGTCGTATGCATCACGGCAACGGGGACGTGCCAAGTACAGCAATATCGACTTGTTGGAGAAGTACAATTATATCGGTCTGAAATATTTGCTCAAAAAGCGTAATATTTTGGATTTCGATCTATTGTTCAATGAGTTCCCCGAACACATTCTTCCTTATGATTATGAAACATATTTTGCTTCACCGGAACGTTTCGTGATGGTGACTACTAATTGCATTACGGGAGAAGCCAATTATTTCGAAGAGAAAAAAGACAGGCGCAGGGTGATCGATATTGTCCGTGCATCCAGCAGTCTCCCTTTTGTGTGTCCTATCACTTATGTGGATGAGATTCCTATGCTTGATGGGGGAATCGTAGATTCCATACCTCTGCAAAGAGCTATTGCGGATGGCTGTACGAGAAATGTCGTGATACTTACCCGTAACCGGGGATATCGGAAAGATTCGAAAGATATTCGTATCCCTTCGTTTGTATACCGGAAATATCCGAAGTTGCGTGAAGCGTTAAGTTGCCGGTGTGCTGTTTATAATGAACAGCTGGAAATGGTGGAACGCATGGAGGATGAGGGAAAGATTGTCGTTATCCGTCCTTTGAAACCTGTAGCTGTAGACCGTATAGAGAAAGATGTGCAAAAGCTGACAGAGCTTTATAAGGAAGGGTACGAATGTGCGAAAGCTTTATTTTCATTTTGACTTTGTATATTGCTTGGCAGCCTTTTCCAATTTCCGACTCATTAATTCTACCAATGTCTTGGGATAAAGAATTTCTATTCCGTCGACATATCCGAAGAATACCCGTTCTAACTCATGGTTGATTACGACTTCAATTTCCAGTATGACGCTTCCGTCGGGTAGCCTTTCCACCATTTGCTGGCTGCGGTGTATAGGCTTGGTTATGATGTAAGGTGCTTCGGCGGCCGCTACTTTGAAACCTACTTTCTCCGCTACGCTTCCGGAGTTTTTAGTGACTCCTACCAGATCATCGAAGAATGTATTCGGATCGAAGAATGTATTTTTTATATAGCGTTCTTGTGGCAGAACTTCCAATGATTGTATTCTGTCCAAAGCTAAATTTTGCAATATTCGTCCGTTTCCTCTGACTCCATAAACGAACCACCGGTTGCGATATTCTTTTAATAGATAAGGATAAAAAATAAAGCTGTTGGCGGAACGTGCCTTGAACGAACGATATTTGAGCTGTATCGGATGCTCGTTTACAATCGCGTGATAGATCGTATCCAGATAATCCAGTCCTTTCAATGATTCATTCTTTTCAAAGTCAATGACAGGAGTGGTTTTCATCCGGGCAGAAGCAACGTGATCTTCCAGGCGGTTGATAATATCGCTCATTTCCGTAAAATAGGAGAAGCCTTTAAACTGCCTCAACACTTCCACTGCTTCCGACATCGTTTTCAGGTCTTGTTCGTTCAGCGGAGTTTGTGTAATGCTGTATTCCGGATCCTCGTATTTATAGTATTTATTTTCGTACACCACAATCGGAGCGTTATAACCCAGCTTCTCGCTGCGCATCATCTGTATATCCATCTGTACCGTACGTTTGCTCATGCCTTTATCGATGCCTTCGTATTCATAAAGAGCATCCGAGCAAGCATCTACCAAATCTTCCAACGTCCAGCGTCGATAAGGATTACGCAGACAGTTATCAATTGTTTTATAACGGATTAAGGCATTTCTATTTGCTGGCATAAGTAGAAGAATAAAGATTGGCTTCAAAAGTAGAAAAATAAATTCAGGAAAACAAAGAGGTTACAGCTCTTTATTCCCATAATATTTTCCTAATTAGGCATCTATTTCTATTACTTTTCTTTTTTTTCTCGATTAATTCGATTTTAAGTCATTATTAATTCACTTTTGTGGAATTTATTAAGGGGTGCCTCTTTACTTTGCTGAAAATAGTTTTAAGGACTTAATGGTATAACATGAAAAACAGAGAAATAACATGGTAAAAAGGCTGAATTGGTTATTGGTATATTTATTGTTTTCAATAGGGATAATGGCACAGTCCGGCGGCAGGAAACAGTACAATTCTTACAAAGGATTGGTCATGGCTGGTTATCAGGGGTGGTTCAACACCCCTGGTGACGGCTCCGGCCGTGGCTGGCATCACTACAATGGTCGTGAAGGATTTCGGCCGGGATCGTGTTCCGTAGATCTTTGGCCGGAGGTATCAGAATATAAGAAACTCTATAAAACGGATTTTAGTTTTGCGGATGGTAAGCCGGCATCCGTCTTTTCTTCTTATGACGAGTCTACCGTCAATGTTCATTTCAAATGGATGAAAGAGTATGGACTGGATGGAGTGTTTATGCAGCGTTTTATCGCAGAAATCCGGAATGAAAGCGGATTGAAGCATTTTAATAAAGTATTGAACTCTGCAATGAAAGCCGCCAATCAATATGAACGGGCTATTTGTGTGATGTATGACTTGAGCGGGATGCAGCTCGGAGAAGAAAAACTGTTGCTCAAAGACATTGCGGAAATTGCGCAACGCCATTCTTTAAAAAATCATGCGAAAAACCCTTCTTATCTATATCACAATGGCAAACCGCTGGTTACAATATGGGGCGTGGGATTTAATGATAATCGCCGTTATGGCTTGAAAGAAGCTGCACATATTATCGACGGCTTAAAATCACAGGGATTTAGTGTGATGCTTGGAGTGCCTACCCAATGGCGGGAGCTGAAAGGGGATACGGAATCAGATCCCAGGTTGCATGAGCTTATCAGAAAATGCGATATTGTGATGCCTTGGTTCGTGGGACGTTACAATGAAACCACTTATCCGAAATATCAGAAGTTGGTGGAAGAAGACATCCAGTGGGCGAAAAAGAATCAGGTTGATTATGTGCCGTTGGTGTTTCCGGGTTTCTCTTGGGGGAATATGAAAGGCAAAGAGCATAATTCATTTATCCCCCGCAATAAAGGTTCTTTTCTTTGGAGCCAGTTGATGGGAGCTATCCGGACGGGTGCCGAAATGATTTATGTAGCTATGTTTGATGAAATTGATGAGGGAACGGCTATCTTTAAATGTGCAAAGGAAGTTCCGACAGGAAAAAGTACATTCGTTCCTATCGAGGAGGGAGTAGAAAGTGACCATTATCTGAAACTGGTTGGTGAAGCCGCTAAGGTTTTGCGCAAAGAAAAGGCGATAGCTTTTAATACCAGCCTGAATCCGGCAACTCCGAATCCTTTCATCCGGCATATGTACACAGCAGACCCTTCGGCTCATGTTTGGGAAGACGGACGTCTGTACGTATATGCTTCCCATGATATAGCACCTCCGCGAGGTTGTGATTTGATGGATCGTTATCATGTGTTTTCAACCAATGATATGGTGACCTGGATGGATCATGGAGAGATATTAAGCTCCGATCAGGTATCATGGGGACGCAAAGAAGGAGGGTTTATGTGGGCTCCGGATTGTGCTTATAAAAACGGCACTTACTATTTTTATTTTCCTCACCCTAGTGAAACAGATTGGAACGACAGTTGGAAGATCGGAGTGGCTACCAGCAATAAACCGGCGGAAGGATTCAAAGTACAGGGATATGTTGAAGGGATGGATCCGATGATTGACCCTTGTGTCTTTGTAGATGACGACGGGCAGGCGTATATCTATAATGGCGGTGGCGGCACCTGTAAAGGAGGTAAGTTGAAAGATAATATGATGGAGTTGGATGGCCCGATGCAACTCATGAAAGGACTGGAAGATTTCCATGAGGCAGCCTGGATTCACAAATATAATGGAAAGTATTATCTCTCTTATTCCGACAATCACGATGAAAACTGGAACGATGGAGTGAAGGGGGACAACCGGATGCGCTATGCGATCAGTGACTCTCCGTTGGGACCTTGGGAATCGAAAGGTATTTATATGGAACCGACTGACAGCTATACCAATCATGGATCTATTGTCAAGTTCAAAGGACAATGGTATGCCTTTTACCATAACAGTGCGTTGTCCGGGCACGACTGGCTTCGTTCTATCTGTGTAGATAAACTGTATTACAATCCTGATGGTACAATCAAGCTGGTAAGGCAAACAAAATGAGTGATTGACTAAAGAAAAACGAATATAACATGAAAAACAAAATGAAATGGATGTTGGCAATAGGATTATTGTCATGTTCAATGGTAATGGCGCAGCAACAAAGTGATATACTGTCGGTATCGGCTTCTGCCAATGCGGACAATGCTGCTTTAGCTTTTGATAAAAATGTAAAGACGATGTGGACATTACCTTCGCAGGCACTAAAGACCGAGCAATGGCTGATGTTTACCATCCAGCAACCGGGTGATGTTTGCGAACTGGATCTTCAGATGCAGGGAGTCAACAAAAATGAACTGAAAGAGGTATTGGATATCTTTGTCACTTATGATCCGATGAATCTGGGAACTCCCGTAAACTACCGGATAGAAGGCAATGACAAACAGATGAAAGTGAAATTCACTCCTAAATATGGCGCTCATGTCAAGTTGAATTTCAAGCCGGGAAAGCTGGATAAACCTTTCTCTCTAAAGGAGATTTCAGTATTGGTAGCAGAGAAAGTATTGACAGACAGTAAAGGGAAAGTGACTGACCGTCGTTATATGGATGCATCGCTTCCGGTAGAAGAACGGGTGGAAAGTCTGCTGGCAGTGATGACACCTGAAGATAAAATGGAATTGATTCGTGAAGGATGGGGTATTCCCGGTATTCCTCATTTATATGTACCGCCTATCACAAAAGTGGAAGCCGTACATGGTTTCTCGTATGGAAGCGGAGCGACTATTTTCCCGCAGGCTTTAGCAATGGGAGCCACCTGGAACCGGAAGCTGACGGAAGAAGTGGCGATGGTAATCGGAGACGAAACGGTAGCCGCCAATACAAAGCAGGCATGGTCACCGGTGCTGGACGTTGCGCAGGATGCACGTTGGGGACGTTGTGAAGAGACTTTTGGAGAAGATCCGGTATTGGTATCACAAATAGGTGGTGCATGGATCAAAGGATACCAGTCCAGAGGATTATTTACCACTCCCAAGCATTTTGGCGGACATGGTGCTCCATTGGGTGGGCGTGACTCGCATGACATCGGTTTGTCTGAACGTGAAATGCGTGAAGTTCACCTGGTTCCGTTCCGTCATGCTATCCGAAACTATGACTGTCAGTCTTTGATGATGGCTTACTCCGATTATATGGGTATTCCGGTTGCCAAGAGTACGGAACTGCTGCAACAGATTTTGCGGCAGGAATGGGGATTCAACGGATTTATTGTCAGTGACTGTGGTGCTATCGGTAATCTGACTGCCCGTAAACATTATACGGCACAAGATAAGATTGAAGCTGCTAACCAGGCATTGGCTGCCGGTATTGCCACTAATTGCGGTGATACTTATAACAATAAAGAAGTGATTCAGGCCGCCAAAGACGGACGCATCAACATGGAAAATCTGGACAACGTATGTCGTACCATGCTTTCTACCATGTTCCGTAATGAACTCTTTGAAAAGAATCCCTGCAAACCGTTGGACTGGAAGAAGATTTATCCGGGATGGAACTCTGACAGCCATAAAGAGATGGCACGTCAGGCAGCCCGTGAATCTATCGTAATGTTGGAGAATAAAGAGAACCTTCTGCCTTTGACCAAGAACCTGCGTACAATAGCTGTACTGGGTCCCGGAGCAGACGATCTCCAACCGGGTGATTACACTCCGAAACTACTACCCGGACAGTTGAAGTCCGTATTGACGGGCATTAAAGAGGCTGTTGGTAAGCAAACGAAAGTTCTTTATGAGCAGGGTTGTGACTTTACAAATCCGGATGAAACGAATATTCCCAAAGCAGTAAAAGCCGCTTCTCAATCCGATGTTGTAGTAATGGTATTGGGAGATTGTTCTACCAGCGAAGCCACCAATGATGTTCGCAAGACATGCGGTGAGAATAATGACTGGGCCACTCTGATTCTGCCGGGTAAACAACAGGAATTGCTGGAAGCGGTTTGTGCGACAGGTAAACCGGTGATTCTGATTCTTCAGGCAGGACGTCCTTATGATATTCTGAAAGCATCGGAAATGTGTAAAGCTATTCTCGTAAACTGGTTACCGGGACAGGAAGGTGGTCCGGCAATGGCAGATGTACTGTTTGGTGATTATAATCCCGGTGGTCGCTTGCCGATGACTTTCCCGCGTCACGTAGGACAACTTCCTTTATATTATAATTTCAAAACATCGGGGCGTCGTTACGAATATGTAGATATGGAATATTATCCTCTTTACCGTTTCGGATTCGGTCTTAGCTATACCTCTTTTGAATATTCGGATTTGAAGATACAGGAAAAACCCAATGGAAATGTGACGGTTCAGGCTACAGTGAAGAATATAGGAAGCCGTGCCGGTGATGAAGTAGCACAATTGTATGTGACGGATATGTATGCCAGCGTCAAGACCCGTGTTATGGAGTTAAAGGATTTCGACCGTATTTATTTGCAACCGGGAGAATCGAAAACCGTCTCTTTTGAACTGACGCCATACGACATTTCATTGCTCAATGACCACATGGACAGGGTAGTGGAAAAAGGAGAATTCAAAATATGTGTCGGTGGTATGAGTCCTGACTATGTGGCCAAGAATGAGATTAAACATAGTGTGGGTTACAGCGATAATAAAAAAGGGGTGACCGGTATGCTTAACTATACGCACGAATTCGGTGCCGACTTTATCCTTTCTGTATCCAAAGTAGAAGAGAATCTGACGAAGAATCAAAAGACTGTATGGGTCAGCGTGAAGAATAATGGTACGCTGATGGATATTGGCAAGGTGGAAATGTTTGTTGACGGCAAAAAAGCAGGGGATGCCATTCATTATGAACTGGGAGCCGGAGAAGAAAAACTGATTCCGTTCAAACTGGATAAAGACAACAAGCAACCTGTTGCTTTTACTACTAAATATAAGATGGTGGCTCTGTAGAGCCATCACCTTCATCTAATTCCTGATAAAATGAAACAATTACTTTTGGTTTCGTGGTTGCTGTCACTGTCCGCTATCTTGGGATTGCCGGAAGTGAAAGCAGATGTAAGGATGCCTTTGATTTTCGGTAACCACATGGTTTTGCAACAAGATACCCGGATTACGATTTGGGGATGGGCTGATGCCGGAGAAAACATTGAAGTACTCTTTGCCGGACAAAAAGTGAGAACCACTGCCAATGCTGACGGGACATGGCAGGTAAAACTGAAGCCGGTAAAAACGAAGAAAAAAGGAGAGACGCTGACTATTACCGGAAAAAACAAACTGGTTTATTCGGATGTGCTGGTAGGTGATGTATGGGTTGCTTCCGGACAATCAAATATGGAGTGGGGGATCAAGGTCAGAAAAGAATATGCTGATGATATAGCTCATTCGGAAGATTCATTGTTACGTTTATTCTTTGTCCCTAAAAATACGTCATTACAGCCATTGTCGGAGATTGAAATTCCTCAAGGAACAGCCAGTCCCGAACGGGCTGCCAGGTGGGTGCTTTGTACTCCGGAGATGCTGGCAAAAATAAATGGGCAGGGTTTCTCTGCCACTGCCTATTACTTTGCACGTGATATGCGTGCTGCAAACGGACGTCCGTTAGGAGTGATACAGTCCGCCTGGGGTGGTACACGTGCAGAAGCTTGGACAAGCCTTTCCGGGCTAAAGCAGGAGCCTGCATTGGCTCATTATGTAGCTGCTTACGAGAAAAATGTGAAAGATAATCCGGAAATACTGGCTACTTATCCGCAAAAGCAGAAAGAGTTTGATATAGCAGTCAGAGAATGGGATCAAACAATAGGTAAAGAGTGGAATCAGGCACAGAAAGAATGGGCGGTAGCCGTACGCGCTGCACAAGCCGATGGGAAACCGGCGCCCGCCAAACCGGAACCCAGAGTACCTCGTCCACCCAATCCACGCAAACCGGATGGTGGAAATAACGGCCCGGCTAATCTGTTTAACGCCATGATTTCTCCTTTAATTCCGTTAAGTATCAAAGGAGTAATCTGGTATCAGGGTGAATTTAATTCCGGTGGCTCGGCAAAAGAATATGCGACACTTTTTTCCCGGATGATTACAGATTGGAGGGAGAAATGGGGAATAGGAGATTTTCCTTTTGTATATGTACAGCTTCCTAATTTCGAGCCTGTAGATCAGGAACCTTCTGTTGAGGGGAACGGTTGGCGTTGGGTACGCGAAGGTCAGTTGAAAACACTGAACCTGCCTAATACTGCGATGGCGGTAACGATTGATGTTGGCGACCCGTTCGATTTGCATCCGGTTGATAAATACGATGTAGGACATAGGTTAGCCCTTGCTGCCCGTAAATTGGCATATGGAGAGAAAATTGTTGGTATGGGACCTCTTTATAAGAAAATGTCAGTGAAGGGCAATAAAATTATCTTGGAGTTTACCAATCAGGGTAAGAAGTTGATGATAGGGACTTCTCCCTATATTCCTGAAGGAGAACAGGTTCGTCCAAAGCCGACAAAGCTCACGGGATTTGGCATTGCCGGGGCCGACCGTAAATTTGTTTGGGCGGATGCCGTCATAGAAGGTAATAAGGTCATTGTATCGAGTCATGAAGTTGCCGAACCAGTAGCTGTGCGCTACGGATTTTCCAATAGCCCGCGTTGTAATCTGTATAATGAGGAAGGGTTGCCGGCATCACCTTTCCGTACAGATCACTGGGAATGACACAAATACCGGAATAAATAAAAAGAAAAACACCATGAAGAAATCTACTCATCTATTAATTGCAAGCATATTGGCAGGATGTATCACTTCCTGTTCATCAGGAAAGCGAATCGCCCAACATCGGATAGTAACTAATCCGATGAATCTGAACTATCGGTTTCAACCGAAAGACGAATCGCGTCGGGAAGCTGCCGATCCGGTATTGGAGTATTTTAAAGGCTATTATTATTTATTTGCGTCCAAGTCCGGTGGATATTGGCGCTCTGAAGATCTGGCCGGCTGGGAATATATTCCTTGTACGACTATCCCCACATTGGAAGATTATGCTCCTACCATTCTTCCGATAGGAGATACGCTCTATTTTACGACTTCCAGCGGGAAAACACAGATTTTCAAAAATGCCCATCCGGAAAAAGATACTTGGGAGGCTGTGGACACCAAACTGACCTACCGGCTTCACGACCCGGCTTTTTATAGTGATGAGGACGGTAAGGTGTATATGTATTGGGGATGTTCGGATAAGGACCCGATTATGGGGGTGGAAGTAGATCCGAAAGACGGTTTTCGCGCGTTGGGTGAAGCCAAAGCACTGATCGCGCATCATGGAGACAAGTATGGCTGGGAAGTTCCCGGAAAGAATAATGAAGAACCGCGTCAGGGATGGAACGAAGGACCTTGTATACTGAAATATGAAGGACGTTATTATTTGCAATATGCGGCTCCGGGTACTCAATATCGTATTTATGGCGATGGAATCTATGTAGGAGATACTCCTTTGGGTCCTTTTGAATATGTGGAAGACAATCCGTTCTCATTTAAACCGGGAGGCTTTATCGGTGGGGCAGGACACGGACATACTTTTCAGGATAAGTATGGAAACTACTGGCACGTAGCTTCCATGAGCATTTCCGTTCGTCATATGTTTGAACGGCGGTTGGGACTTTTCCCGGTTGCTGTATCCAGTCGCAACGGTATATATGCTCACACAGTCTGGTCGGATTATCCTTTCTATATTCCTAACCGGAAAGTTGATTTTGATAAAACAGATTTGAGTATGGGATGGAATCTGCTTTCATACCGGAAACCGGTACAGGCTTCTTCGTCTCTTGCCGGCTATGAACCGGGCAATGCAAATGATGAACAGATTGAAACATGGTGGGCTGCTCAAACCGGAAAAAAGGGCGAATGGTTACAGGTTGATTTGGAGACTCCAATGTTGGTAAATAGTATACACGTGAATTTTGCCGACCATCACTTCAAGGTTTTCGCACCACACCCTCCCGTTGTTTATCAATTTTTTATCGAAGGTTCTGCAGATGGGAAAAAATGGATGAATTTGTTTGATGAAAGAGAGAATGGAAAAGATGAGCCTCATCGCCTGTTTACGTTGGATAAACCCGTGAAGGTCCGTTATTTGAGAATTTGTAACGCTAAAGAGATGGATGGGTGCTTCTCTTTATCCGGTTTCCGTGTATTTGGTAAAGGAGAAGGTGCTGCTCCTTCTAAGGTGACAGGCTTCCGGGCAATCCGGGATTCGGAGGATAAACGAATGTTTCGTTTCACTTGGGATGCACAAAAAGAGGCTACCGGATACGTGTTACGGTGGGGAACACAGAAAGATAAGTTAACGCATGCAGTGACGGTATTTGACAATCAATATGAAGCCCGTTACTTTAACAGAGACTCGGAATATTATTTCTCGATAACGGCATTTAATGAGAATGGTAATTAGTGAAATGAAAGGTCGATAAACATGCAAGATAAAAGGAACAGTGAGATAATGACTTTGCAAGTATTCAAATGCTGCGTCTGTATTTGGATCGGAGTCTTTTCGGAAACAATGCTTGCGCAGACACAGAAAGTGGTGTTCTCCCGTGATTTTTCTCCGGCAGAAGGGTTGGTCACTCCCCAGGAAAAGCCTTATCGGGATGAAGTTTGTCTGAACGGACTTTGGGATTTACAATGCGTCGCTGTTCCTTCTTCGTGGAAAAAAGGTTCCGGGATAGTCTTCTGGAATTCCATGTTGCGTGTAATGGGAATTGCAACATACGGAGCCGACTTCAATTCTTATGATGCAAAGAACAAGAAACATGATTTGTTGATGGACGGTCCTGTAGATTAGAAAGTGGGAAAGTGATTCCGGAGCAAGTGCTACGAACAATTATAAAAGAAAATATGATAGAAAATGGTGATAATGAACAGGTATAAAAAGATTTTGTTGGCAGGTACTTTATCTGTGATGTCTTGCTCATTGATACATGCGCAAGAGTTGTATAAGAATAAAAACGCTCCTGTGCACGAACGGGTGGCAGATTTACTTTCCCGCCTGACAGTGGAGGAAAAGATTAGTTTGCTGCGTGCTACTTCTCCCGGTATTCCCCGTTTGGGTATTGATAAATACTATCATGGCAATGAGGCATTGCATGGAGTAGTCCGTCCGGGACGTTTCACTGTATTTCCGCAAGCTATCGGACTGGCAGCTACCTGGAACCCGGAGTTACAAAAACGGGTGGCTACTGTGATTTCGGATGAGGCGCGTGCCCGTTGGAATGAACTCGATCAGGGGAGAGAGCAGAAAGAGCAGTTTAGTGATGTACTGACTTTTTGGTCGCCTACGGTGAATATGGCACGTGATCCCCGTTGGGGACGTACCCCGGAAACGTATGGGGAAGATCCTTTTCTAAGCGGAGTGATGGGAACGGCTTTTGTGAAAGGTTTGCAAGGAGATGATCCGCGTTATTTGAAGATTGTTTCCACTCCCAAGCATTTTGCCGCCAATAACGAAGAACATAACCGTTTTGTCTGTAATCCGCAAATCTCGGAAAAGCAACTGCGCGAATATTATTTCCCGGCTTTCGAAATGTGTGTGAAGGAAGGAAAGGCTGCTTCTATCATGACTGCTTACAATGCGTTGAACGATGTGCCTTGTACACTGAATGCCTGGCTGCTGAAAAAGGTGTTACGTCAGGACTGGGGATTTCAGGGATATGTCGTTTCCGATTGTGGGGGACCTTCTTTATTGGTAAACGCCCATAAGTATGTAAAGACGAAAGAGGCGGCTGCCACTCTATCCATTCAGGCTGGATTGGATTTGGAATGTGGAGATGATGTCTATGACGAATATCTGTTGAATGCTTACAAACAATACATGGTATCGGATGCCGATATCGATTCGGCTGCCTGCCATGTATTGACAGCACGTATGAAACTGGGACTTTTTGATGGAACCGAACGAAATCCGTATACCAGAATCTCTCCGTCGGTGATCGGCTCGAAAGAGCATCAACAGATTGCTTTGGATGCAGCCCGGGAGTGCATTGTTTTATTGAAGAATAAGAATAATATGCTTCCATTGAATGTTAATAAGGTGAAATCAATAGCCGTGGTAGGTATCAATGCCGGTAAATGTGAGTTTGGCGATTATAGCGGTGCGCCGGTAGTAGATCCGGTTTCCATTTTGCAAGGTATAAAAGACAGGGCAGGCGATCGAGTGAAAGTAGTGTATGCACCCTGGAAATCTGCTGCCGATGGCTTGGAACTGATTCAAGGAGAAAACTTTCCGGAAGGATTGAAAGCGGAATATTTTGAAAACACTGCATTGGAGGGTACGCCTAAAGTACGTAAAGAAGGTTGGATTAATTTTGAGCCTGCCAATCAGGCGCCCGATCCTTTTCTTCCTAAATCTCCGCTTTCCGTTCGTTGGACGGGAAAGTTGAGACCGACTATCTCCGGTCGTTATACTTTTAGTTTTACTTCCGACGATGGTTGTCGTTTGAGTATTGACAACCAGTTGTTGATTGATGCCTGGTCGGCTCATGCGGTATCTACCGACTCTGCTTCCATCTATCTTGAAGCGGGGAAAGATTATCAGTTAAAAGCGGAGTACTATGACAACCGGGATTATGCTATCGCAAAATTACAATGGAAAGTTCCGCAGGTAGGAAAAGCTACCCGTCTCGATTTGTATGGGGAGGCCGGAAAAGCAGTCCGCGAATGTGAAACGGTCGTTGCTGTGATGGGAATCAATAAGTCAATAGAACGTGAAGGACAGGACCGGTACGATATTCAGCTTCCGGCAGACCAAAGAGAGTTCTTACAGGAAATCTATAAAGTAAATCCGAATATAATCGTTGTATTGGTAGCAGGAAGCTCACTGGCTGTCAACTGGATGGACGAACATATTCCTGCCATCGTAAATGCCTGGTATCCGGGTGAACAGGGAGGAACAGCCGTTGCCGACGTATTGTTTGGTGACTACAATCCAGCCGGGCGTTTGCCGCTCACTTATTATAAATCTCTGGATGAATTGCCTGCTTTCGATGATTACGATATAACCAAAGGGCGTACTTACAAATATTTTAAAGGAGACGTTCTTTATCCTTTTGGTTACGGACTTAGTTATTCTTCTTTCAGATACAGCGATTTGAAAGTAAAAGACGGTGCAAATACCGTCAGCGTTTCTTTCCGCTTGAAGAATACCGGCAAGAGGAAAGGGGATGAAGTGGCACAGGTTTATGTGCGGATTCCGGAAACCGGAGGTGTCGTTCCGATTAAAGAGTTGAAAGGTTTCCGGCGTATTCCTTTAAAATCAGGAGAGAGCCGTGTGGTAGAAATCGAACTTGATAAAGAGCAACTTCGTTATTGGGATGCAGGATTGGGACGATTCATCGTTCCCCAAGGTGCGTTCGACATTATGGTCGGTGCTTCCTCTAAAGATATTCGTCTGCAAACTGTCATTAATTTATAGATTGTATCATAGTTGTTGAGGCTGTGTAAAGGGTAATCGATGTATTAACTGTACCTTTTACACAGCCCGACTTTTAATTTATTGTAGTATGAAAAACAAGTATTTGCGGTGCATAAACGCACTATTCTTATGCTGTCTGATGGCGGAAACAACAATGGCCGCCCGTTTCCAACAGCCGTCCCTGAAAGCTACTTACAACAAACCCGCAAAAGTGTGGGAAAGCGAAGCATTGCCTATTGGCAACGGTTATATGGGCGCTATGATCTTCGGAGGTGTGGAAGTAGATGTTATTCAGACAAATGAACATACTTTGTGGTCGGGAGGCCCTGGCGAAGATCCATCTTATAACGGAGGGCATTTGGGAACCCCGGAAACGAATAAAAGTTATCTTCATAAAACCCGTGTGCTGTTACAGCAGAAGATGAATGATTTTACTGCAAATCATTCCGCTTATATTGACGCAGACGGAAAATTGATTACCCATAATTATGAGGGGGACGGTAACGGTACGGAACTAAGAAACCTCATAGATAAACTGGCTGGAACTAAAGAGCATTTCGGCTCTTTTCAAACATTGAGCAATATCATTGTAGAGGTTGTAAATTCGGCTACCTCCGAACCTGCCTATTCTGACTATACTCGGACGCTGGATATCGACAATGCCATTCATCGGGTAACTTATAAAGAGGGAGGAATAACCTTCAAACGGGAGTATTTTATGAGTTATCCGGACAATATCATGGTGATGCGTCTGACATCGGATTCGAAGAAGGGAAAGATTTCGCGTATGATATCTTTGGAGTCATTGCATACCGACAAGGTCATCCGGGCTTCGGACAATACGATTACCCTGACAGGATATCCTACTCCGACGAGTGGTGACAAGCGCGTAGGAGATCATTGGAAGAATGGATTGAAATACGCGCAGCAACTATTAGTGAAACATACAGGCGGAAAGATTACGGTAGTAGACGGGAAGAAATTGAAGATAGAAGAGGCCAAAGAAATCATCGTATTGATGTCGGCTGCAACGAACTATGTGCAATGCATGGACGATTCTTATCATTATTTCTCTGGAGAAGAACCGCTGGATAAAGTGAAGGCTACGCTGAAAAAGGCGGCCAATAAAAAATATACTGCTTTATTGGCTACCCATGAGAAAGATTACCATTCGTTGTATGACAGAATGAAACTGAATTTGGGCAATCTGCCGGAAATGCCCGTTGCAACTACAGACAGCCTGTTGAAGGGTATGGATGCTCATGCCAACTCGGAATCCGAGAATCAATATCTGGAAATGTTGTATTTCCAATTTGGTCGTTATCTATTGATTTCTTCTTCGAGAGAAGGTTCTCTGCCTGCCAATTTGCAAGGTGTATGGGGAGAAAGACTTTCCAATCCCTGGAATTCCGACTATCACACCAATATCAATGTGCAGATGAATTATTGGCCTACGCAGCCTACTAATCTATCCCGTTGCCACCTGCCTATGGTAGAATATGTAAAGAGCCTCGTACCACGCGGAAAATATACGGCGCAACAATATTATTGCAAACCCGATGGCGGAAATGTACGTGGATGGGTGACGCATCATGAAAATAATATTTGGGGTAATACGGCTCCGGCCAAGAAAGACACTCCCCATCATTTTCCGGCAGGAGCTATTTGGATGTGCCAGGATATTTGGGAATATTACCAGTTTAATCTTGACAAGGACTTTTTAGAAGCGTATTATGATGTCATGCTCCAAGCGGCTCTTTTCTGGGTGGATAACCTTTGGACGGACGAGCGGGACGGTACTTTGGTGGCAAACCCCTCACATTCTCCCGAGCATGGTGAGTTTTCATTAGGTTGCTCCACCTCACAAGCCATGATAGCAGAGATGTTCGATATGATGATAAAAGCCAGCAAGGTGTTAGGTAAGGACAAAGAACCGGAGATTGCAGAAATAAAGACTGCAATGAACAAACTTTCCGGTCCGAAAATAGGATTGGGCGGACAATTGATGGAGTGGAAGGACGAAGTGACGAAAGATGTTACCGGAGACGGTGGGCACAGACATACGAACCATCTCTTCTGGCTGCATCCGGGCTCGCAGATTGTGATCGGAAGGAGCGAAGAAGATGATAAATATGCAAATGCCATGAAAGTGACACTGAATACCCGTGGAGACGAGGGCACAGGCTGGAGTAAAGCGTGGAAACTAAATTTCTGGGCCCGTTTGCATGATGGTAACCGCTCTCATGCATTATTGCGGAGTGCAATGAAACTGACTGTTCCCCAAGGCCGTTTCGGTGGTGTATATACCAACCTTTTTGACGCGCATCCGCCTTTTCAGATTGATGGAAACTTTGGTTGTACAGCCGGAATTGCGGAAATGTTGATGCAGAGTCAGGGGGGATATATCGAGTTGCTTCCCGCTTTGCCCGATGCATGGAAAGACGGTGCGTTCAAAGGGATGAAAGCCAGAGGAAACTTTGAAGTGGATGTAACCTGGAAAGAAGGGCAAATCACTTCGATTGAAATACTTTCTAATGCAGGTGCAGAGTGTATGCTTAAATATCCGGATGCAAAGAGTCTGAAAGTTTCCGGTGCTAAGGTAAGAGTACTCGCTGACGACCGGATTGCTTTTGATACTGTTAAAGGTAAGAGATATACGATCAGATGAATATTGCACAATGCGATATTCGTTTTACAACGATTATTTCCTTTCTGAAATAAAAAAGAGAGGACGAAAGTCCGAAAGACTTTAAAACGAAAACTCCCCCTCACGGCAAAGTAAGAGGGAGTTTATTCATTCAAAACCTTTCGGACATTTGTCCTCTCTTTTATTTCTGTTTTCTACCTTATTCCTATTTGTTGGTAGTCAGGCAATTAATCATATTCACTACTAACTTACCAGCTACCGGATCTGTCGTTGCCTTTTCCGTACACATGGTAGAGATCATTGCTTCTCCCTTTCCGTCAGCTATTTGTAACATCGTCAGTCCACGCATAGATTCTATTCGTTCGATGCGGTCTTCCGGTTTTCCACCATCAATGTAAGCATGAATTTTCATCTGTCCTGCCAGTTCCGTCACGTTCTTGTGGCGATGGACTTTCAGAGTAGCGGTACATGCTTGCGGAATTTCCCGTTTATTGTTGTTGAAATAGCGTAATTCCAATACATCGATGTCATTGAACACCGGAGCATCATTGCGTTCCATAATTACGATATCGCCTTCTGTCGGGATAATCCAGCCCGTGATATATTCAGGATATATAGCTTTGACGGCTTCCTTACTGTTGAGGAAGAGTAGCTTTCCACCTTTTGACTGATAAGCACGGATCAGCTCCTTTTCTTCGTCAGTGCAGGCTGTCAGACCGGAGATAACGCAAAGGTCAGCTTTCAGTTTGCTGTTGAGCAATTCTTTTATGGAAGAAATCGGTTGATAATTGATGTTCAGGAAGTCAAATACCATTTTCGTGTTATCTTTATCCAATAATACAATCTTTTTGTTTGGGTCTACCTGACCTACATTCCACTCTTTATTAGTGAGCAACAACTCATATTCATTGGCAGAAATTGGCAGACCGTTCTCTGTGAGTCTTAATACCAGTTTGGCTTTTGTCTTGTCGGCAGGCAGATTGGCCGGCAACTGAATATCAGGTTCGGCATAGTATCGCGCATAATGTTTCACAGCCGGAATCTTTTCACTGCCGCTTGCCAGGCACTTTCCGCTTTCATCTTGTATTTCCCAGCGAAGCAGGGACGGTTGCAGATCCGTACCGTCTTCACGGTCATTGACCACATAGATGCGTGTAGGCAGTTTCTCACCTGCGTACAAGTTGCGTCCCCACAATTCTGCACTAACCAATACAGGTTGTAAAGCCCGTTTCAAAGCATAGTAGGTGGGGTACGGTTCAATGTTCTGATAATCGTATGTCTGACGGAACCATGTCATCAATGCAAAGTGCATAATACCCGAAGCCTGGTCGTTGGAGCGACGAAGCGTTTCGGCCAGTTCACCCGTGATGAATGCTTGTACTTTCAGGAAGGAAGCCGGGTCTGCCCAGTCATAAGATTCATAACCGATCAGTGTATAAGGATTTTGGTGGATGAGCTGATAGGAGCGGGTAGGATGCCCCGTTTCATTATTGGGATAACCTGTAGACATCTCCTGACTGATAAGCGGACGGTCGGTTACCTTGAACTGTTTTTGGAATTCTCCATTGAAGAAACGGAAAACCGAGTAGTCATACCAATTGTAATAACCGTGCATATCGTCAATGTCGCCATCATCGATGCTGCTCATAAAGTCAGCACCGAATTTCTTATCCTTGCCTTTGGCCTGATAGTTGGAGTCGAAGCAGATAGGACGGGTAGGGTCGATGCGACGCATCTCTTTCACTACATCCGAAATAATACGGTATTTCTCTTTGGCACGTTCCAGATTGCTGTCATTGTCGTAGAACTTCATTTCATTGTTCACTGTCCAGAAGAGCAGTGAAGGGTGATTGCGATATTTTTTCAGCAATCCTAAAAACTCGTTACGCCATATTTCAATCAGACGCTGGTCTGGAATTGGAGTGGAATGAATCATCAACCACGACCATGTGCCTTCGAATGAAACACCGATACCGTTACGGTCGGCAGCTGTCATCCAGCGTTTGTTCCACGGAGTGGTGTGTGTACGGGTTACGTCGATGTTTCCGGCTTTCATCAGTTGCATGAAAGTATTGGCCAGATTTTCATCATTAGGTGCCAGTGCGAAAGGAATGTGGTTTCCGCCGCGCAACCAGTATTTATTACCGTTCAGGTAGAAAAGTCCGTCTTTCACCTCAAAAGTACGGAATCCGGAAGTTTCTGTCAGACAGTCCAGTTCTGTTCCTTTATCTGCTACCAGGCGGAATTTGAAATCGTACAGGTTGGGATGCTGCGGTGTCCATAAGCGAGGTTTCAAATCGCTGATCGTATAGGTTTCCATGCGCTCTTCATCTGCATTGAGATTCAGTTTCCGTATGGATAATCCCGAATAGAGTACAGCACCGGTTTCTTTGTCGATGATATCCGTATAAAGGTCGAACTGTTTCTTTTTACTACCATGGTTCTTTAGGGTTACATCGAAGGTAGCGCCATTCAGGGTCGGTTTGATAAAGACATCTTCCACTTTTGCGGGGTCGGTAATCGTCAGCTTTACCGGTTGCCAGATTCCGGCAGGTTCGTCACCATAAAAACCATGAGGAATTTCTTTCAGCAGAGCATCTTTGTTCACTTCCACTTTGGCATCTTCCTGCTCACTTTCACGTACGGAAGAATAGAAGAAATCGATGGCATTTGCCGATTCCGATGCGCTTCCATCCATTTTGCGTGTCACTTTTACGGTAATCAGGTTCTTACCGGGTTTCAGCAAATGGCTGCCGTCTACCTGAATTTCACCGAACATGCCGAGATGTGAAGTGGCTAATGTTCCGTTGATATAGATTTCGGCAATTTTGGAGACCGCGTCGAAGGTCAGTGTCATATTTTTGCCTTCCACATTGGCAGGCAGTTCCAGCCATTGACGGTACCAGGCATATTTCACCCGGCGATAATCGAATGTATAGTTTTCACAGCGGTCGGTTTCCTGTTGGTAGTAGGTGTCCGACACACCTTTGGGTTGTGCACCGGTAGGAGAGGGCATCGTTTCGCCATGCAGCCAGATACGGATTGGTGTCCAGAAGTTAGGAACGGACATGATGTGCCAGTCCTGGTCGTTCGTTTGTACCGAAACAGCCTTATCCTTGTTGTCCAGTTGATAGTCGGGCATAAAGAGCCAGTTGCCATCCAGCGTGATGTCTGTGCGGCTGCCGGTGAGCGCTGCCAGTTTGGCGGAAGTATAGGAAGCCCGTTCCTGGCGGCGTTTGTTTTCTTTCTCCGCAGGAGTGGCCTTCTTTTGATATTCTGCCACTTTCACGTTTTTCAGTGCATCGTCTGCCATCGGAGTAACGGTGAGGTCATCAAATTCAGTTTCTATCCATCCTCCACCCAGAGCAACTTCACCTGATGGTACCAGGTCGGCATTCTTGTCTACAAGATCAATATGTGGTTGTTTCTCGTCGTTGAGGAATATGCGGATACGGTTGCCGCAAACTTCTACTTTTACACGATACCACTCTCCCGGTACAGGATGGAAACCTAACGGGCGGACTCCCATAAATTCGTCCGTACCCATATATCCGGTGCGCATCAGGTAAAGATCATCTTGCAGTCCGCCTTTGATACCTACCACATAACGGTCGAAACGGTTGTAATTGCGGAAGCTCGCCCATATCTGCACCTGTTCGGCATTTTTAGGGGCACGGGCTTTGAAAGAAAAGGAGTAGTTTTTCCATTCGGGATGACCGAATACGGCATAAGCGCCTTTCGAACGGAATACATTGTCGGCAATACTGCATGTTCCCCGACCCACCACTTTCAATGTTTCTCCGGCATTGGAGAAGTCGTTTGTCCATGTAGCATTGCTTTGTGCTTGTCCGTTCATGCAGAGGACGCTGCACGCACAAGCCAGAAATACTTTGCTGATTCTATTCATGATATTACAAGTTAATAATAATTTTGGTATAAAAGTACGGTTCGACAATAAATATTAGAATGAAGTACCGCTTAATGTACACTTAATATGTGCTTAATTGTCTTTGCTCTTGTTTTTCGTTGATTAATTTTGTATCTTTATAGGTTTCTCTTTCTTTTTAAATTGCTGTTCACCTTATAAGGTGACATTTGTCTTACTATAAGATGACTATGGTCCCGTTGCAATATGACAACTATGCCGTTGCATAAACTCCTCTAGTTTTATGCATAGAAAATCCTAAATCTATGCACAGAAAAAACTAAATCTCTGCATTGAAAAACTAAATGTTGCAATGAATTTGACATAAATGCCATGTGAAAAATAAAAAGAACCATGCCAAAAAACGAAGATTACAAGCTTACGATTTAGTGGCATGGCTATTTATAGATTAGTTTTTGTTCAATATCATAACGATACTCTATTATGAATAGGTTCCGGAATTATCCTTCGATGATTCTGAAGAACATATTCTGACTGGAGTAGTCGCTGATAAAGGTAAACTTGAATTGGAAGTTAGTAGTGGTCGGAACAATTTTCAATGTGAAAGATTGTTCTTCGCTGTTTACGTCCAATGTGCTACTCGTTTCATTTCCTTGTGGCTCTAAAACCAAAGAATAGTTTTGTTTGCAGAAATATTTCTTGCAATAGTCAGTCATCACAATCTTGTTTCCGGCAGAGTCATATTTCAGCAATACAGGCAACTTGGTACCAGTAAGACCGGTCGGACCGCCATATACGTCCCAAGAACAACCATTCGTCCAGAAAGCATGATTCTTAAAATAGTTCCCCAAGTAGTATTTCTTGCCTACTTCCAAGTCTGCCATTTTTGTCTTCGTGTCATCACCGGTGATTTCAGAAACTTTAATTTCATAGTCTTTGCTTACAACTCCTGTTGCATTCGGTTGTTTATCACTACCCATGTAAATTGTATGCTCTCCCGGTTGGCGTACAGGGTCTTTGATGTACCACTGTTCATTACCTTCGGATTTCACCTCTCCCTTTCCGGCATTGAATGTCCACGAGAACTTGAGGCCGTTGTCAGCTTCATTCATTTCATTGATCTTCTTGTCATTGAAATTAAGCTGGAATAACTGCATGTGCGGGCTGTTACGAACCAGTGTGAGTGTGTAATTGGCAGCATCCCATATTACATTATTGGCATCCCATCTTTCTTTTACTTTTGTATTCTGATCGTTTTTGTTCAACGTGATGGTGAATTCTGCATCGGCAGGTTTGAAGTTATATAACGTTTTGCGCAGATCCACATTAGTAAAGTGATAACCTTCCGTTTCATCATATACACCCGGAATTGTATATCTTTCGCCCAAACGTATGGACGGTGTTTCATTGTTGATACCAGCCTTACCGTAAATCATGATATTCAATTCAGGTTTCTTTGTCGGAGCTTCTACTACGTACTTCGAAGTTACATTACCTATATACAATCCCACTTCTTTTTCATTGAGTGTGAAAGCTGCTTTGTCTGTCCCCTCGTCATTCATAGCGAACAGGTTAGCACCATCTATACCTTCAGTTTGAGGACCTACCAATAGATAATTAGCCTTTTGAGCCGCATCATAGTAAAGACATACTTCACCATTAGCCAACTCGGTTTCTTGTGTAATCGTTGCGAGATTTGTAGTCATAGGGATTGTTTCCCAGCTGCCACCGTTAAGTTGAGTACCCAGTTTCCATGCTTTAGATGCAGTAACACCCATATTTTCCAATGTGGTTTGAGCATTGTGCACTTTGATGACTTTGGTACCTTTATAAAGACTTTCGATATTGCTCAACAGTTCTGTTACACCTGTCAGTCCAATACCATTTTTAGCAGTCGATTCATCTTGTGAGTAAATCAATACTTCTTTAGAGAATTCTTCTTCGGCAACAGTATAAGTCACTTTCACTTTACCTGATTTGTTGGCAGCTTTAGCGGTTAACACACCTTTATCTGTTACTTCGAATGTGTTATTTGGGTTCTCTGTCAACTCATAAGTTGTTTCAATAGCCAATTCACCGAATCCCAGTTCGTCTACAAACTTCACTTCTCCGCTTTCGCCGAATCCCCAGCCTATTGTTTTAGCAAGGTCGAGACTTTCGGTGCTGATGAATTTCAGAGATTCCGAGTCCTGATAAAGCGTACGTGTTTCACGATAAGCAAACAGACCGTTGCTGGCGCTGTAAGAAGTCGGTTTCACTACGAAATAATTGGAACTGGTAGTGGTCTTGTCCAATGTGATTTCCAACACTGCACCGTAGTATGGAGCTGTCATGTTGCTTGGAGTCAGTTCTACGGTCAGGAGGCCGTTTTCGTCCAGTTTCTTATTGGTATTTACCAACAGTTGAGGCACTTCCGCACGTGTCAGTTTCAATTCGTGGATATCCGCGCACTGGAAGTCTGCTTCGGACAAGTCGATGTCTTTAGGCAGAATCTTGAACTTGGCGGTAGCTGTATGGGCAGTAACCACTTTACCTAGTTTGTTAGTATAGCTGGCTGCTTCCAGGAACTCGTCTTCCTCAAAAACAAATTGTTTTTGGAAGAGGATAGAGCTGATACCGCTGAAACCACCGCCCTGTACGGGGAGGATATAGTTTTCACCGTAGATATAGACAGAGAGCGTCTTATTCTCTTTGTTCTCTGCCAGAATCGGAGTGTCTTTATCAGCTGTGATGGTGGTTTGCACCAGTCCTTCTGTTTTTTGGATGTAGATGTAACCGTTACTCTTGTCGTAGTATAACTGGTCTTTATCTGTTCCGGGGATTTCCTGTTCAGTGCCGAATGTCAACACCTTGTACCAGCCTGCACCTTTGTCTTTGGTGTATCTCCATGTACCTTCTTCCACCTTGAACTGGTAGAAAGGAGTCGCTTTATTGGAAGCCTGTACATATAATTCGTCTCCGTTGCTTAATACAATTGTGTATTGTGATTGGTCTTCACTGGGATACCAGCTCTGTACTGTCAGATTGGCGTTCAATGCAGCCTCAATCTTTTCTTTGAATCTATCCATGTCAGATTCAACCGTGCTGATACGGTTGTTCAGTCCTTCAATATCCGAGTCGTAATCCTTACAGGAAACAACTCCTGTTCCTAATGAAAACAACAGTGCTCCATAGAGAAAACTGTTTAATACTCTTTTGTTCATCATAGGTAAATTTTTAGTTTGATAAATATTTCATTTTTCTTGTTTCTTTATTTCTCTGCGATAATCTCTGCATAATTCAGGCTGATGTCACCTTCGGTCACTATCAGGTTGAAGTCGGCATATCCACGTGCATCGCGAGAATAAACTGCTATTTCGACTTCTTCCCATGTACTGCCTGTTGCGGGGAGGCTTACGCTTTTTGTCATTGTATCGCCAATCTGGCAACGTACGCTGGCAGCACCATTGCTGGAATAGCGGAAATGGATAGTTGATTTTCCGGTTCTGAAAGGGAGTTCTTTCCATTTCAGTGTGTTCAGACCACCGGAAGTGAGGTTGGTATGCCAACCACCGTTATACTTCGTGTCGTTGCAATATTTTACTGCTCCCTGTTCGGGAGCATTGTTCATTTCCACTTCCGTCAGAGATGTTTCTATCTTGCTGCCGGAAACAGTGCCTTGGTAACAGTAGTCACAAGCTTCAGCTTCCAGTTTCTGTCTGGTCGGGAAAGGATGATTGCTATACTTACGGAGCAGGTTGATGCGCTGGTTGGGATAATCGTAATAGATCTTGTCCGAACTACGCCACCATGCAGCGTTTTCTGCAAGGTCGGTAAATCCTTCAAGGAATACCAGATCAGGCTTCTTGGATAGGAAAGATTCCATCATCTTGGTTGCATAACGGCCGTGGTCGGCATCTATAAATTGCCAGTTCGGACGAGCTAGATCACCTTGTACGAATCCCGGACATCCGCTGCCTACGCTGAAACCTTTGAAGTTGTAAGCGGAAATATAGGTGTTGTAGAGCAAGTTTTCGTTATATACGTCCTCTGCCATATCCATTGTAGGAACGGCAAACCAGTTGTGAATACCATCCAGATAGGGGCAGTCCACCAGTGAGTAGTCCCGGTCAGTCCATTCGCGTTGGATGATGAGGAACGGACGTACGCCAAATGTGGTGTTGAAGTCGTCGCTGATACACTTCAGAATATAACTCAACTTTCCATGATAGGCATCTGATTTCGTTTCGTCAAGTCCGGTCGTACTTTTGTACTTTACCGGGTCTTTCTTCATCAGTTCGCTAAGATAACTGTCCTGTAGGAATCCATTGGGGTTCCAGAATAGGATGACAGGGCGTCCGTCTATCTCAAACCAATAGTCACGCGGAACATTTTCGAACGATGGTTTCAGGTTGGCATCCCAGATGTAGTAATATATCTCTTTGCGGAAATCGTTGTTTGCACCTTTCATATCTTCTTTCTCAGGGTCGAGGAAGAGTAGCGGATAGTGTGAACCCTCTACGCGGCTACCATTTTTGAACGGTTTGTTGTCGTATCCGTATCCTTTATGTGCATTGCGTGCAGCCGACCATGAGGCAGGGGTATCATCAAAGATAGCGATCTTGAATTCATGTTCCACACCTTTGCGTTTGATAGCTGCCATCAAGTCATGGAGTTTGTCGGGGCGACCGTGGTCTATATCAGGATTTGCTTCACCACGACAGTTCATGGCAACATAATCCTGACCACTGTAAGCGATTTCTTCTACGAAGTTGTCCCACCAGTCGGCTTCGGTAATTGGACCGGGATATGCTTTGTCATCTTGTGCTTCGGGATAAGCAGAAGCTACGTAACGGCAGAATAATGAACGGTTGTGCATAGTAGAAACGTCAGTGAACGGCTTGTCCATCTTTTGGCGCAAGTTGCCTTCGAATCCAGCCAATGTACCTATTTTATAGGAACGTACAATTTCTTGTTCCGTTCCCTGTCCACCTTCAGAGCCGGGACCGTCGGGCCCGTCATTCGGATTGTCATCAGAGCATGTCCAGCAGAAAGCCCCCAAACCTAGCAGACATATGTATTTCCAATATTTATTTCTCATATTCTTTTTATCATTAAAGAGTTAACATTTTAGTTCTTCTTGAATTGCTGGCGGGTGATTTCCAGATATGTTCTTCCATATCCGTTGCCATAATTTTCTACTGTCGGCTCGATGAATGAGTCGAAATTATATTTGTTGTAAGAGTCAACCAGAATCAGACGGTTGCGTCCGGCATTCATCTTGGCTACGTTACACATGGTACGATATGTGGCAGGGTCTTTTTTTACAATCGGTGAGTTACCGATAGAACCGCGACCATCCTGCACCAGCTTGTTCCAAGCCGGACCAACAGTAGGAACGAACTCCATGCTTCCGTCGCCAAATGCTGGTAATGCAGTCTCACGGTTGTACTTCCAGTTCTGGTCTATCATTTGCGGATACATATAAGAGCGGCTCATTTCCGACTGGTCGTACATATTACGGCTGGCTACAGCGTCTACGCAGCCTTCCATGTAAAAGTATTGGTAACGCATCTGGTTGCACCATACATCGGCACTTTCCACCATGATGTAGATGTCGTAGCCGGTAGCTTCTTTCACAGCTTTCCGGATGCCATCGTACATGGCTTTGGATTCTTGTGCATAGATTTCACCAGTCTTATTTTTAATGTAAACCACCGGACGCGTGCCACCGATTTTGTAGTAGCGGTCGTCAGAGAAGTAACAGCCGATTTTGCTGAAGAAGTTGTTCAGCAGTTGTTGGCGGGTGTATGTGATACCATCATATACCTTTCCGGCTGCAGTCTCGATACAATTGGTTGAAGATAGTGTAGGAGGCAGGTCGACGATGTTGTTCCAGTTAACACTAACCACAATTTTCATCGTTTTCAAGTCGACGAAGTCTATACCCGGTTGTCCCATGTGTGGCATCGGAAGGCGTTTGCCGCCTCTGCCAGAGCGTCCCAACATCAAGGTGATGAACAGAGAGTCACCTTGATTAATTTCGGTACCGGGTCCTTTACCCAAATCTGCTCCTGCTTCGGGCAGAATGATAAAGTCTGCCCCAGCTTCGATGCAATCGTCCACGTGTTGTTGTATCATTGGAATCATACGGTAACTTTGACTTCCTGCATCCGGCTGTAAATAGCCGTCTTTTTGTGATTCGGGCATTACTTGCGGTGTCAGGTTATTATAGTCATTCTTTGCACTCAATTCCTTATCGGTCAGCGTCAGAAGCTCCCAGCGGGTGAAGTTGGGATCACCGTTCGGCCTGGTGGTAATATCATTCCCTTTGTAGTAGAAAATGCCAACCTGATAATCTTCGGTGACAGGAATTTCCGGAATTTCGTAGTTCAAGAAGTAGTCATCGATGTTCGGACCCTCTTCTTTGTTGCATCCCGCAAGAAGTAATAAAGCGGCAGAGCACCCCGTAATGTATTTCATTAGTTTCATAACTGTCTTTCTTTTTATTTTATTATTTATTATCTTCTATGCGTACAAACTTGATACTTGCCGCTAAGCGTTCTTCTCCTTGTAGGGAAGCATACTCGGGATAGTCTTCCAATACGTTTTCGACAAATTCTTCAATGGTGTCTCCATACCAATGAGCTACCATTTCGTTATTATACATTAACTGACCGCCTTTCCAACGTTCATATAGACCTTCTTGATTGTATGGTCCGCCGATACCCAATGGAGTAAAGAAATTATCATTATAGTTTCCGTCGGAACGAGGTACCAGTGAAGTGGATTGTAGCATACGGCAGGCTTCCCGGTAATAGTTCATGTTCCAGTTACGTTCGTCTGTAGGATATTGCAAACGTTCGGGAACCGGATCGAATTGATTGGCCCCGTAGGTCCCGTAATTGTTCGGAGTTCCGTTATAGAAAATAGGAGGATATTTCATCACACGTGTTCTGCGTTCCAGTGTCCAACCGGCAAATCCGTTGAAGTAGTCGGCGATGTAACGTTGTTTCCATACTTGTTCCAGATTGTTTTTATAACCGCCTTTTCCGTTGATATCGGCTTTGTAGAAGGCACGGTAGTCACGACATCCCAGTCCGTTGGTGTTCCATTTGACTCCGTTACGTTCTATGTATTCGGAGATTCCGGCAGTAACACTATATTCGTTCATGGAAGCAGTAATACCGTTGTAGTAATATTGTTCAGCACTCTGCGGCAATGCAACATTCACACCCCATTCATCTTTACGTAATTGGATTTCGGCAAGCATGAAGTTTACGTCCGCCCATGTCAACAGTTTCACCATAGCATCCTGTTTGATGAAATCGCGCTGAATCAGAGCATATGTGTAGCCTTCAATACTTACGGAAGCGGTTGAATAAAGGCTCTGAAGGTTGTTGTTGTGTTCATCCTTGCCGACAATCCATCCACTCGGTGTTTGTTTCAGCTCGAAGCGGGGTAGGAAAGGTATTCTGTATGAAACTTGTACGTATTTCTGTTCTGCTTCCGACCATAGGGAGTCTCTTACTACGGCACGGTAATCACCCGTTTCATTGATACGGGATGTTTGCGCATATCTGCTCAAACGGGGATCTTTGTAAGAGCGCATATAACAGAAGAAGTATTCGTTCATTGCCGGGTAAGTCAGCCCGCCTATTTCTGTCTCCAGCTTGGTGCCCAGATCGAATTCTTTCAGGATACGGTTGTAATATAAGGAAACGTCGGCATTGGGGTCAGTACCATAGCGTCCTGCTGCATTGTCATTGTTGGAGCTGAATAAGTAGTTGCGGTTGGTTTCGTTCAACGCTTTTTCAATTTGCTCACGTGCCATAGAGATAGCTTCAGGGCTTTTTTTCATGTTCATCATGCGGATAGCCACGTCCAGACGCAAGGAGTTGGCAAATTTACGCCATTTTTCAATGTCACTGTCACCACTGGCAGAAGGATAGAAAGGATCTTTCAGCATTTTGGGTCCGTTCGGGTCGAAAGTTTCTACTGCTTGATCCAGCCAACGGAGGATTTGCATATATGCTTCAGCTTCACTGTTATAGTAATATACGTTTCCATAAGTCTCTTTACAAGCTGCGTCCATAGGTATCGGTCCCCAAGTGCCTGTCAGTACGGAGTAGAGGTAGGCTTTCCAGGTAATCAGTATTGCCCAATAATTTCTATCGGTGTCCTGAGCGTATTTATCTTCCATAATAGCTACATCACCCAATACTTTCTTATAGAAGTTATAGAATCTGTCACCTACATTGTCTGAACTTTGCGGGCTGGTCCAGGAAACCACGTAGCGTGCCATATAGGCGTAATAGTTATAATTCATTTCGGATAATACGTCCAGAGACTTGTAGATAGTGCCTGGAAATATTTTCTGAATATCAATCTCATCCAGATATAGTTTGTTGGGGTTCTGGTTAGTTGCGTCGAAACTATCTACGCAAGATGTTGCCAATCCCAACAGAGCTGCGGTACATAATGTATATAAATACTTTTTCATTGTCATCGCTGTTAAAAAGTTATTTTAAAATCGAAACCGTAACTGGAAGTCGGTAAGTTGAAACCTCGTTCCAAACCTTGTTGGATTCCCATGGAAGAAGTTGCTTCCGGATCTATCCCCTTAGGTGTTTTCTGGTGGAGAATAGCTACATTTCTGCCTACGGCTGAAATTCTCATAGATTGTATGAAACCTATCTTTCTTAACCAATTCTTAGGAATATTATATCCTAAGGAAATCTCTTTCAGTTTTACATAAGAGGCGTCATACAGGTACAGCTCACCGTTTTTGCCACTATCATTAGTCCAATAGTCTATTGGTTTAATCCATGCCTGGCAAGGCTGTCCCGCTAGTCCCGGTACGGAACTGTCATAAACGGCTCCGGGGATATTCATGCCTTTCGGGCGGGAAGCATCCATATAAATATTGTTTTTGCCGGAAGGTACATATTTTGAATCCAGAATACCGAGATAGCCCGTCTGGTCACCTTCGTTGAGAATCATATCAGCAAATAAATGTTCTGTACGTCCGCCCAGTGACATGATAGATTGTGCATTTCGGGAAGATTGGAAGGCAGTCTCCGACCATACGTGTCCACCCATACGAATGTCGAGCATGGCAGAAAAAGACAAGTCTTTCCAACGGAGAGAAGTACGGATACTACCCGTCCATTTCGGTTCTACGCTGGCGAGGAATTTGGCTTCACCTGACAGGGGACGACCGTTGGCTCCCACCAATACTTGTCCTTCATCATTGGTTTTCCATGGCTCACGGCAATAAAGACTTACCAACGGCTCACCTTTCACGATACGTAATTCTACACTGTTTTGAACGGTAGTCAGTGTCATGTAGTCCATTCCGTTTGCCAGTGAAACTACTTCTGAGTTGTTTTTCGCCCAGTTGATGTCTACTTTCCATTCCCAATCTTTATTTCTAAAAGGAACGACTCCCAATGTCACTTCATATCCCCAGTTCTTTACTTCACCGGCATTGAACAAGGCTTCTCCATATCCGCTTACACCGTTGATGGTGGAAGTCAAAATTTGGTTTTTGGTATTCTTATTATAATAAGTGAAACTAAAGGAAGCGCGGTCTTGCAGGAAGCGCAGATCTAATCCCGTTTCGAATGAAGTGGTACTTTCCGGTTTCAATGTGTTGGTTTTCCGTTTGTTTTCACTTTCGAACCACGCCATGTCCCCCAGATAAGAAGTGTTATAACTGAATCCATTTAGCAACTGGTCGAAACCGGTATCATTACCTACTTTGGCATAAGAACCACGGAACTTGGCATACGATAGCCAATCTTTTGGAATGCTTTTTACCAACTCCGTCAGTACGAAACTGACGCCGTAGGAGGAATAGAAATAAGAACGGTTGTCAGAAGGTAAGGCAGATGACCAGTCGTTACGTCCGGTAACATCCAGATAAATGAAATCTTTATAACCTACACTGACTGTTCCATAGATTGCTTGCTTTTTCTTTGCATTATATTCCGGCCATGATTTGATAGTGGCGCCATTATTGGTAAGAGAAATAAAGTCGGAGGTAGCCAATGTTCCGACTTCCGAGTTTTGTTTCTTAAACAGGAAATCCTGCGAATTGGCACCCACGCTGGCGGATATATTGAAGTCTTTCCAGGTCTTGTTGTAAGAAAGCATAGCCTCATAAGTATAGTTACGAGCTTTCTCTGTGAACTCTTTGTAAAATCCGTCGGCATCCCCCGGAGTGTACATATTGCGGAATTCATACCCCTCTTTCATATTCAGGTCGAGAGCGGCCTTCAAACGCAGCTTCAGATCTTTGGTCAGTTTGTAGTTTACTGTTACATCGGCCAGTAACCATTCTTTCTTGTCTTGGTTGGAAAGCTCGTTCAGCATCCATACCGGACTTTTAAATTGAAGGGCGGTCGGTTTTCCGTTTTCATCTTTCCAAGGATACATTTCCTGTATGGAAAGGTCACGGGGCATATCCATCAGTGTATAGATAGGGTTACGGTCTGAATTGTTACGATAAGAGCGGTTGTTGACATGCTCATGTGTATAGCGTCCATTCAGATCGACATCCAATGACTTTGTCAACTTCACATTGGAACGTACATTGAATGCGTTACGGGTAAGTTTGTTCAACCCTTCCAGTACGTCGTCGCTTCGCAGGTTGGTAAAGCCGATACGGGTAGAGACATGTTCGGTGGCCCGTTCTATAGAAACACTGTTTGTCCAGGAGTAAGCAGTCTGGTACATAGAGGTTGTATTTTCCGGAGTAGGAACATAGGCTTTGAGTTCTCCGTTGCGTCCTACTACCTGAAAGCCTAACATAGGCATACCCCATGAACGGGAATTATCGTAACCTTCCATTCGTTGGATGCCATAAGGCATATTTGGATCATAAGGAACCTTTACGTCACCATTGAATGAGTTGGCTTTGTTATTTTCAAAACGGTTGATGTGCCCACCGCCATAGATATTCTGATAGATAGGGTATTGTGAAAATTCTGTGAATTGTACATTTGTAGAGTACGTAATCCCCAGACCACTTTTTTGACCGGCTTTTTTGGTCGTAATCAATATAGCACCATTAGCGGCATCCGAACCGTAGAGTGCGGATGCGTTGGCCCCTTTCAAAACTACGATATTTTCAATGTCGTCGGGATTGATACTGTTAGCGGGGTTACCGTAATCGATTTCACCACCAGTCACATCATTTATAATAGGTACACCGTCGATTACGTAGAGTGGTTGGTTGTTGCCGGAAATGGAATTGGCACCACGGATACGTACTGTGGCTGAACCGGCAGCACCATTTGATATCACTTGCAGACCAGCTACTTTACCAGCCAGCATATTTACAAATCCGGCATCCCGGTTTTCGGTCATGCCTTCTATGTCCATTTTCTGGAAGGCGGTAGACAGAGATTTTTCATCGCGACGTAAGTCCATAGCTGTTACTACTGTCTGTTCCAACATTACAGCATCTTCATCCAACGTCACATTCAATACATTCTTTCCTTTTACTATATTGAATGATTTGGTTTTAAAACCAATATAGGAGAATTTCAATACAGCACCGTTTTCAGGAACTTGAATAGAATACTTGCCATCAAGATCGGTTATTACACCTTTTGTTCCGCCCACTATCACTACATTGGCACCGATAATAGGCTCACCTTGTGTGTCGGTCACTGTTCCTTTTACTGTCCGGTTTTGTGCTTGCACTACCGAAACGCTGAACAGCATTAAAATAAAAATGAGACTTCTTTCATAGCATCTCATGTACTGAGAAAATCGTTGTTTCATGTTTTTCATGAATTTATTTATGAATAATCACTAAATTAAGAATTAATCGGATGAGAGAGCCTGAATTCGTTTTAAGGTTCGTCATTCGAATCAGATTAAGGTGTTCTTTCTTCTTTCATAATAATATTATATTTTTTAAGATTAATTTTCAGCAAAAGAACTATAAGACGATAAAAAAAGAGGGGTGTTCGCGATTAATTGGGAATTAAAAAACAATTAAATGTGAATTAAGTCTTTTTTTTCTTATAATCATTCACAAATAGGTGCTGTTTTTCTTGGTATTGGATGAAAACAATGTAACGGGCTATAAAATATTACTGGAATTATTCGCGTTTGTAATAAAGAAAGTATAGAATCTCCCCCTCTTTCCTCCATCTTGATATGTATCGGTGGTTTAAGGAGAGGGGGAGGTTTGTTTTATAGAATAATTAATTAAGAAGCAATTGTCGGCCGGACTTATAAGTCGGCAAATGGGATTTTGTAGCTTTCACCCATCGAGTCGTGATATTCTTTGCAGAAACGATCATATAGGTTTCGAGCTATACCTTTTTTCCCTTGTGCGGCCAGTACTGCACATTTAGCAGCCAGAGCCTCCTCATTGAGCGGGTCATGCAGGAACATGATGTCGGCAAGGCGGATAATCATATCCTGATGATTCCGGCTGATTTCAATATCCAGCAAATTTTTTAATAAGTCAATAGAATGACTGGAATAGGCATCTTTAAAATCGTCCAGCCAATCAACAATGGTATTGGGTAATAAAGGACCATATAGCAATAACTCTAAAATTCTATTGAGCAATTCTTCACTTTTCACTTGTTCGAATTGTTTGGTACATGCAAGTAATGTGTGGTAATCGCAAAAAACATTTGTTCCCCATTTTATACGCAAGAAATTGTTTTCTATCATTACTTCCATATCTCCGATACTTTCCAACAATACCCGTAGCTTGCGCAGATTTACATTACGGTTATTGCGGGCGGCTGTTTCTTCTTTTTCCGGCCATAGTATTTCCGTTGTTTTGGAAGTTAGGATGCCTTGGGCATTTTTTTCTGTATAAAGTATCAGCAGAATAAGCAAGTGTTTCAGACGGGGGGTAAAATTGGATGTGATGTCATTTCCATTTTTATCGCGTACATTGAAACAGCCCAACAAAGAAATAGATGCACGGCTACGGTCATAATAATTGATCGTTTTTGTGAAAACGGATTCCGTGTCTTGTATTCTTTCTTTTTTCGGTATGATTCTGGATTCAGACATTCCTGGTTGTTTGAGGCTGTCTTCAGTTGTTGCAGTGGGAGTTTCTTCTATAATCCTCCCGGCTGCAGATGCTTTTTTCTTTTTACTGCTGTATTTGAAACGGTAGAATACTAAACCGACCAATGCAAGTAGCAGTAAGACTCCGGCGGTATAGAAATGCCATCGGCTGTTAGCGCTTTCTTCAACTGTTGACTGCCGGATATCCATTTCATTTACGAGAGGCATATTGATGGCGTAAATAGCCACATCATGTGTGTGGTTACTTAGTATTTTATCTAATACTAAGAATAACTTTCCATGTGACGGAGAAGTATAAAGACTGAAGTCACAATCCTGATAAGTTGATTCGTTATAAATGGGCTTGGAAACTTCCGTATAGACGGAATCTTTCATTGAAATCTTCCATAACACACCTCCTTTATTTGTCGAAACAGCATAAAAGGAACTATCCGATGGCTCGAAATACATGGAAGAGGCCATTATCGTACCATCTTCTTTGGGATTATTTTGTTGCCAGACTATACGTGACTGCTTATTTTTCAGATTGATGGAGCATAATCCCCAATAATAATGGCTACTCAACTCTTGTTTGCCATACTTGTTTCCTCTACCGCCGAAGATATATAATTCATCGCCCACTAGAGCCATAGCTGCCGAATAACGGGGGTAGAGGGGACGTTCGTATTCTATTTGTTCCACTTTGTTAGTACCGGATTTCATCCGGTAAAGATCGTTGCGGTATTGGTAGAAACCATAACCTCCGAAAAAGTAGAAACAAGAGTCTGCCGGATTAAAAGTTTTGGCATGATTATAATTGGTGGCTTCTTCTGTGTTGCGTATCTCATTACTCCATTTTTCTGTGTCAAATGAGAAACTGGAAATTATGCCTTTCTTGGGATAATAAGACACAAGCTTATTGCTTAAAGTATCATATAAGAGATGATTGGGGAATTCTACAGCCGGATAGCCTCCACGCACTATCACTTCGTTCTGCAAAACTCCATTCTCGTCTAAGATTTCGATTGATTGGGATTTGACTAAATAAAATAAGGCCTCACGGGCATTGAAGGCCACGTTCAGTTTTCCCGGAATTTTAGCCTGATGAACAAGTTTCCATTCGATATGATTGTCTATTAACCATAAGGGATGGACAGCACGTGCCACAGCTCTTTCTATTTCATCATAACAGACATTATCATTATGCTTCCACAACTTCCATTCACGTATCTGTTTTCCATCTTGTATGATGGTTATATTTCTAAGATTTATTGGAGCTACATCTGCCAGATAGTTTTGCATTTGTCCGAATAAAGCGGTAACACTTTTCACTCCTTGTAAGGGAGCCATAGCTGATATTTTCTTGTTATCGTAATCTATTTCTATGACATTATCCTTCAAACGCAAGTGCAAAGAAACATCCAGCCATTTTTCTCGTTCTATGGGGCTGTTAATGTTGACGATGCCTTCATTGAGAACCAACGCTGGAAAATGTCTTTCTTCACCTGCGACAAATGAAAAACGGATATATTGATTGGTGTTTGTATGCAGATGGAGAATAGAGCCGAAGTCATGCTCATTGACACGTACATACATTTGAAAAGAAATCGTGAAATCGTTTTTTATAGAGAAAGGTTGGTTATCATCCAAGTACAAGGTTGTTCTCTCAATTCCAGCTACTGCATGGGATTTGAGAGAAAGTCCATAATCATACAAAGAAGATGCGTCCACTTTACCTACCATGCAAAGCAGGACGAAGAGCAAAATTTGTAGTTGATATTTCATAGTACTTTATTTATAGTGCAAAAATACAAAAAACTGTATGATATCCCCAAGAATCAGAATTTATTTATAAGGCAATACTTTCAAACTACCGTTTGTTATTACGATCATACGTTTAATGAAATATGAAGATGTCCCAAAATAGAATGTAGGAAATGAAAATTCTATTTTGCGACATCTTCATATAAATCGGGCAGTACTTATTTGGCTTTTGCTGAAGGAGGAACGGCATTGTCTTCGCTGCCCCATGCTTTATTAGGTTTATTGCCCATTGTCAGTACTAATTTACCTCCGTTTTTCAAATCGTCATGGCTGAACCAGGGTTTTTCCCATTTTTGACCGTTCAGTGTAGCCGATTGGATGTACTTATTTTCGTCGGAAGCATTCTGGGCTTCGATTTCAAATACGGAACCGTTGCTGAGTATTATTTTTGTATTTGTGAAAAGTGGACTTCCGATATTGTAGATTGGTAAGCCCGGAGTGACAGGATAAAAACCCAATGAAGAGAAAACAACAAATGAAGTCATACCTCCGCCATCTTCGTCCCCAGGTATTCCCATGAGGTCATTACGGAACCATGTTTTCAGCATCTGACGGATACGCTTCTGCGTTTTCCAGGGTTGACCTGCATAATTGTAGAGATAAGGTATGTGTAATGATGGCTCATTTGCCATAGAAAACTGCCCGACATTACCCGTGTGGTCAGGTAGTTTTGAATAGAATTCATATTTACTGCGTCCCAGCGGTTCACTGAAAGTACGGTCGAGATTGGAGATGAACTGCTCTTTTCCTCCCATTAGGTTGATGAGGTCGGCCACATTGTGAGGTACATCCCAACGGTAAACCCAACCATTGTTCTCTCCATAATATTCGCGGGCGCCCATACCACCGGAATAACGGTAATCGAACGGTGTAATCCACTTGCCTTCCTTATCTTTCGGGTGGAAGAAACCGGTCTCTTTATTGAAGATATTCCGATAGTTGTAAGAGCATTGCAGATAGTGGGCGGCTTCGTCTTTCTTACCCAATAATTCTGCGATACGAGAAAGACACCATTGGTCGTAGCTGGTTCCTAATGTGACAGCGACAGGTTGACGCTTTTCGAAAGGGTGTACATTCGGATCTGTTTCCTTTTCATCCGGGCGAAGGGCGGGGATATATCCGTTTTCGCGGTAGAAGTTGTCCAACCATCCGGCAGCGGCTCCCGACCAGGGCGCAAGAGTTTTTTCTTCCATTCCTTTCCGGCACGCTTCATAGGCTTTCACCGCATTTATGTTCAGTCCTTTAGCCAGAGCGTCGGCTATGGTGGCAACGGCATGATTGGAGTTCATGCGGCGTGAGTCACCTGTAACTTCAGGGAAGGTAGGCATCCACATTGTTCCCATCTGTTCCGCCATTAACAGGAAAGAAGCAATGATGTCTTCTTCTTTTTTGGTGTCGATCAATATACGAAGTGGATGTGCCGCACGGTATGTGTCCCAAATCCAGTCATCGTTATAGAAAGGCGTACCGTTGTCATCATGTACCTTGCCGTCAAAAGCACTAAAGTAACGGCCACCGGCTTCACTCATGCAGATAGGGCGCTCGAAAGTACGGTAGAATGAAGAGTATAATACAGTCTTGTCATCTTCTGTTCCTCCTTCCACTTTGATACGTCCTAGAGTTTCGTTCCAGATTTGGCGTCCTGCTTTTGCCAGGTTTTTTATATTGTAGTCTTTCAGTTCATTACGCATATTCTTTTCTGCTTGTTCTTCACTGATGAAAGATATGCCGTAACGAAGACTGACTGTTGTTGTACCATCGGCAAAACGCCATGCTGCACAAGCATTGATGCCTTCCGCATTGTCTTTGCTGGCTTCGATGACTCCGTCTTTTAAGATGCCAGTGCTTACCGGTTTTTCCTGTGGTTCGATGTATACGTACACATTGGTGTTGGCACTTAATTGCTGATGCCCGCTGATAAAGTTTTCGCCTACATGAATCGAACCATTACGGGAGTTTATAATGATATAGGCAGGTTTGTCTGCCTCAAATGTGATCCGGTAGAGAGCCGACTGATGGGAAAGGGCATATTCTGCTTTCATGCTGTTGTCGTTCAGGTCTACTTGATACGAGTAAGGCGTGATATGTTCGTTATCGTAGTTGTAGGTTATGATCGGACGAAGCTCTTTTCCCTGATAAGGACTAAGGTTGAACGCGGAACGTTCCCGGTGATTGGTGACAATCAACGGCAGCCCGTTTAACAATTCGGTGGTATAATCCGCACGTTCGGGATAGACACGAAGCATACTGTTTGGTAATTGAATGGTCGGAAACGTGGGAACTAGCAGATGGCTGATATTCCCTATGTATGGATTGACATAGTCGACCGGTGTCCGGTTAGTGGTTTGTGATTGCTCTCTATTACATCCGCTTAACATTGCAGCAACTGTGATCGTAGCAAAGAAATGTAAGATTCTCATGGTACTTTTATT
The DNA here is from genome assembly GCF_015558905.1 of Bacteroides sp. D55t1_190419_B8. Lineage (NCBI taxonomy): Bacteria > Pseudomonadati > Bacteroidota > Bacteroidia > Bacteroidales > Bacteroidaceae > Bacteroides > Bacteroides sp. D55t1_190419_B8. The sequence continues at coordinate 40,405 of NZ_JADMOU010000014.1, read as the reverse complement.
TTTAATCGTTTTTAATCCTCTTTTATCTTCATTTTATCTGGCTTCCGGGTTTGTGAAGGCAGCTTTCAAAGTCGGAAGAAAATCCTTCTTGTTATCGCATTTAAAGAAACCGCTGAAATCATTCCGGTCTCCGTCTCCTATTTTAATAACCAGTTTATTCCATCCTTGCAATAGAGGGATTTCTTTATAGATTACCTCGTTACGTCCGTCGTGAGATATGCTTGTATAGGGGGTGTCATTAATGAATAATTCACGAGTTTTTGCTTTTAACATCAGAGAGAGTTTTGGCATATTAGGCTCTATCAGCAGGTCATCCAGAGGGCGCGGGCTGAATACGTAGAATTCCAGTGTCCATCCGTTATCTTTCTTTACGAATTTTTCTTTGGTTGCTACGGGGAAGTTTATCTGTTCATCACGCAGGAAGAATACTTCATTAATATTGGTTTCTGGCTTCTGATAGCTTATTCCTGCATTTTTTAAGATCATACTTAATGTGTTGTATCCTTTTTCTGAATTGGCGAATTCGGTCAATGTACTTAAATAAAAGGAGGAAGCACCTTGCTGGTATTTAACAAATACCGGAGTAGTGGACGTACATTCGTATTCACTGCGGATTGTTCCGGCAGTTTTGATTTCCTCCGGACGCTTGTTCCATTTGCGCCAGTCAGTCTTACAAGCGTTCAACAAGATATCCCCTTCTTCTACGAATGTGCCTTTTAATGAATAATTGGAAGCATCCGCTTTTTGAAGTTCGCAGAAATAGAAATCAGAATTGTTAAGTCCTTGCATCCATGCTTTCTGCACAGGTAGGAAAGAGGAACGTTTCAGTGGTTCCAGTGCGACAGGAAGTGGTAGAATATCATTGTATCTGCCTACTGTTTCCGGTGTAATTCCCCAAATCCATAAATCTGCACCTTTGGCGAGTTGTTTCTGTATTTCCTTTTGGGTAGTGTCATCTAACACTTGGCTGCCATCTATGATGTAAAGCAGTGAGGAGGGAGTGGTGATTTTAGAAGCGAATGCTACTCCTTGTGCATTTAACAGGTGTTTTACTTTGCTTTCTGGATTGCCGATAAATACTACCTCCTTATAATTTTTGTCCGGATTGGTAGTTTTGTGAGCTTTATATTGCTCTTTGTCGATGATGGCATAAGGAGACCATGCTGGTGCGCCCGGAGCATTGGCAGCACGTAAGGCACTATACATCGGCCATTCTTGATAGAGTGGCAAGGTGGGATCATAGCCAGGATTGAATGTAGTGCAATAAGGTCCCACACGTTCTGGTTGTACACCCGGAATCCCCTCTTTGTACTCACCGAAAAATACACCATCTTCTCTAACATCAGGTGCTTTGGTAATGTCTTTTTTACCGAGTGGGAGTGGTTTCAGCGCATACCATGCCATATTGAAAACCGTACTGTATGAAGCCCCCATCCGGCGTTGGTTGGCTATTAGGTTGTAACATTCGTTAGCTAACCCTTCCATACGTCCTTCTTGTGATTCGTAGGCACGTTCTCCGTTATATTTGGATACTTGCTCAGGTGTGCCGTAATATGCCATACTGTGTTCACCGATTCCCCAAGGCTTTCCGATATTAATCCAGTTTTTCATGGAGTTGATGTCTCCGTAATGTCCTACGGTCACGGGTAATATACCATTACCGTCGTCTTCGCCGTCAGATGAAATCCAAGGACGGGTAGGGTCGTACAGACGTACAATGTTACGCCATTCTTTCCATGCTTTTTGTTGGGCGGGGATTAATTCGGGACGGTTATATACATGCAGGATAACAGGTTTATTTTCATTGCTGATACTCCAACCGAAAACGGATGCATGATTGCGGTCACGCAGGACGAAACGCTTTAAATGTTCTTTCGATGCTTCCCAGAAGTGATCTGAATCTAGTTTCGGACCGCCGTCGCTAGCCCAGTTAGCGGTCTCATTCAGTACGCAGATTCCCATTTCATCCGCCATATCCATATAAAAACGAGGATAAACCTGTGCGTGCGGACGAACTGCGTTGCCGTTCATGCCTTTAATAGCGGTAAACCATGCCCATGCGTAGCGGCGTGTCATTTGCGGGATACCCATGAAGTGCCAGGAGTCTCCGTGTAGAGCATAAGGTTTGCCATTGAGGTATTGTGTGGTTCCCTGTAATGTCCATTCACGCCAACCAAAACGTTCGTATTTCGTGTCGATAGTTTGTTTCTTGTCCTTGATAGAAAGTAACAAGGCATACAGATTCGGTTGTTCGGGAGTCCAATATTGTAGTATATTCTCATTGACAGGTACTTGCAGTGTTATTATCTGTGATGCATTAGCTGCAATTGAAACTTTGCGTGGTGCGACCTGTAATGCTTCCGTACCCAGTGTCCATGCGGGAACGGGAGCGGAGTTTATGTCCGTTCCGGCGTAATTTATCCATTCTCTGACATTGCCTTGCAGTTGTATGTCAGCTTTCCGGTTGGTTTTGTTTTGTATGGTTACTTCGATTTCTAATGTATTCTTGGCAACCAATGGTTTCACATATACATCTTCTATATGTATTTGGGGTAAAGCTAACAGATATACATCTTGCCAGATACCGTTGATGTGATATCCCCACATAGAGCCTCCTGGGATAATACGGCGGCCGATAGTTGAATTATCTTCAAATAAGGATTGGCTGCGCACGCCTACAAGCACCTCTATTGTTTCACCGGGAGTGACTTTATCCGTGATGTCGAAGCTAAATGGCAGAAATAAATCGAAATTTTCACCTATTTTTTCCTTATTGACATAGACTTCTGAATATCCTGCGACGGCTTCAAAGTAAAGTTTGATTTGCCGGCCTGTCCAGTTGGAAGGAATTGTTATATTTTTTTTCATCCATGCCATTTTCACTTGTTCCCATTCTTTCGGATAAGACGGATAGTTACGGTGGTCGGGACCTTCGAGATCACGATAACCAAAAGCGTTGATATTCCATGGAGAAGGTATTTTGATGCGTGTCTTACTCCAGTTACTACCATCTTTCGGGAGTGGTAATTCGGGAGCTGCTCCTTTACCTTGTTTATAGTCTTTCGGTAAAGCAATGGGTTGGAAATCCCAATAGCCATTTAAACAAATTTCTTGGCGATGCTCTTTCTCGGTTTTATTCACCAGACCTTCACTGGGAGCGAAAGGATAGGGATAGAGTAATTTTTGACTGTTAGTCGCCGTTTGTGCATTTGTCTGTACGGGCTGTAAGGTAAAACTTGCCAGCAAACTGCACAATAGGATTAGATTTTTTTTCATATTTGTACATTAATAGTTTTTCTGATATTATTAGTTAACGGCAAAGTAAAAGGAAAAGTATTAAAAAGGAGGAATGAAATGGCTTAATCTGGGATTAAAAAGTGATTAATTGCATAAAAATATTTGTTTTTCCTTTAAGTAAAGGAGAAAAAAGACTTTTAATCATCTTTTGTAGGCTTGGATAATATTATGAATAAGGATGATTTTGTTTTACGCTTGACAGCTTATTTTTCAGGTGATTGATAAGAATCCCTATAGTCAAAGTTTGTACGACAGTGGAAGAAGATGGAAAGTTCGCCCTTTCTTTTGATGGAGGGATACAGTTGGACCATTGTCACAACTACAGGGAACTGGACTGTTTATGATGATTTTATAGTATCAAACATACAATTATCAGTCGGTATTCATATGATGAAAATTCATATACTCGGTCCTATGAATATTGATTGTTTTGAATTCTGGTAGAAAAATAGTAAGGTGATGTATCAAAATTGATACCCTTTGAAACAAGGTTTATAGACGAAGGTGAATATACCCCCTATCTTTGCCTTCATCTATTTTGATTAAAAGCTTGTGTAAATCAGGAATACTTTGTTGCCATGAAAACAACCCCTTGGATAAAACTATGTAAAGGTGCGGCACTTGCATTAGCAGTCTCTTACGGACTGACTTATTGCCATACAACTAAAAGCAAGTTGACTTTGGAACAGAAAGGTGATAGCCTGACTGTCATTCACATCACCTATCCGGCTAATTATATATTGCTTCCTATAGAAGAGGAAGCAATGGAAAGTCAGGTTCTTCTGGATACAGGAGAGGCTACAGATACCGATATGGATATTCGTCTGGCACAGACAAAAGTGGACTATTTTGTTCCGCTTGCCTTACCTGCCGGAGCAAAGACTGCTACCGTACGTGTGCGTAATAAATCAAAGGATGCACTTTGCTGGAAAGAAATCAAACTATCTGATACATTTGATACAGCCAATACAGATAAGTTTCGTCCAGTTTATCACCATACTCCTCTGTATGGTTGGATGAATGATGCCAACGGGTTGGTCTATAAAGATGGAGAATATCATTTGTACTTTCAATACAACCCTTACGGTTCCAAATGGGGAAATATGCATTGGGGACATTCCGTCAGCAGAGATCTTGTGCATTGGGAACACTTGCCTCCGGCTATTGCCCGTGATACATTGGGACATATCTTTTCCGGCAGTTCTGTTGTTGATAAGGAGAATGTGGCTGGCTATGGAGCGGGGAGTATTCTGGCTTTTTATACTTCTGCCAGTGACAAAAACGGGCAGATCCAATGTCTTGCTTTTAGCAAAGATAACGGACGGACATTTACTAAATACGAGAAGAATCCCATCCTTTGTCCTTCTGACGGTTTGAAAGATTTCCGCGATCCGAAAGTTTTCCGGTATGAACCGGAAGATAAGTGGGTTATGATTGTTTCTGCCGATAAGGAAATGCGTTTTTATGACTCGAAGAATCTGAAAGACTGGAATTATATGAGCAGTTTCGGAGAAGGGTACGGAGTGCAACCTTGTCAGTTTGAATGTCCGGATATGGTGGAACTTCCGATAGATGGAGACATAAATCGGAAGAAATGGGCGTTGATAGTAAACGTGAATCCGGGATGCTATTTCGGAGGGAGTGCAACCCAGTACTTTACAGGAAACTTTGACGGAACGAAATTTATTTGTGACAATCAGCCAAATGTCACGAAATGGCTGGATTGGGGAAAGGATCATTATGCTACGGTCTGTTTTTCGAACACAAGTGATCGGACGGTTGCCATACCTTGGATGAGTAACTGGCAATATTGCAATATTGTTCCGACAAAGCAATTCCGTAGTGCCAATGCTTTACCGCGTGAGTTGGGACTTTATACACAAGACGGTGAGCTTTATCTTTCAGCGGCTCCGGTGGCAGAGACGAAAACTTTGCGGAAAGAAAACAAGGAGATTCCTTCTTTCACCGTATCCAATGATTATCATATTGATTCTCTACTGACTGATAATAACGGAGCTTATGAATTAGCATTGGAGATTACTACCGGCAAAGCGGAGATTATGGGCTTCAGTCTCTTTAATGATAAAGGTGAAAAGGTAGATATCTATTTCAATCTTCCTGAAAAAAGACTGGTAATGGACCGGACGAAAAGTGGTATCGTAGATTTCGGAAAGAATAGCGTCCCTCATGAAATAGAAGCTCATGACCGTAGAAAGACGACTTCGATCAATTATATCGATGATTTCGCATTAGCTACCTGGGCGCCGATAAAAAAAGAAAATAAATACGCTTTGGATATCTTTATTGATAAGTGTTCTGTAGAAATATTCCTGAATGGAGGAAAAATAGCAATGACGAATCTGGTTTTTCCATCGGAACCATACAACCGTATGTGTTTTTATAGTAAAGGAGGAACGTTCAATGTTGATTCATTCAATGCGTATCGATTAGGTTTATAATATAAGGTAGAGGTTTACACAATAGATATTTTCATAGATTCAGTAAGAGCAATGGGTATTAGTTGCTTAAAGGTTCATAGGTTAGATTTATAAGTTAGGTTTTGTAGATTAGAATTAGGTGTTGGTAGCTGTCAGATGTGAAATCCGGCAGCTACTTTTTATTTGCCGGGTCTTGTTGGCTATTGTCGATTATTCTTCGATTTCAATTGTATATCCCCCTTGGAATATCTCATCCGGTTGCAGGTGCTGTATCCAGTCTTTATCTTTATATTCCCCTGTATAATGTGCGCGGTCGCAACGTCCATACCAAGGCTCGATGCAGACAAAAGGAGCATTCTTTGCAGGTGGCGACCAAAGGCCGACTACCGGAGCATTGAAGTGTAAACTTAAATAAGCCCGTTTCTCCTTATTAAATAAGGTGACTTTGCGAACCTGGCCGTTTTCCAAGATCAAAGCATCTTTATCAAAAGTATGAGTATCCAATGGTAACAATCCGTCTGCCAACTCTAAGGAATACTCAACAGAAGGATCAGCGCATCCCTTTTCAGAAATAAGAATATACTTCAAACCATCTTTCCTGTCGAATCCGAAGAACCCTCTTTCTAAACTGTTCGCATCAAACTCCGGCCAGTAGAAAGCAGGATGTGCCCCAATCTGAAAATACATTTCTTTGTCGCCGGTATTCTTTACTTTCCATATCACCTCAATTTGTTTTCCTTGAATGCGATAACCTATTTCCAGACAGAATGGAAACGGATATTTTTGCAAAGTCTCTTCATTGCTGATAAGGCGGTAATGTACTTCATTTTCTTTTTCGGAAACAAGCGTAAATTCCATGTCGCGGGCAAATCCATGTTGGGTAAGTGTATAAGGAATCCCTTCATTGCGATATTCATTTTCCCATACGCTTCCGACAATAGGGAATAGGACAGGAGAGTGACGTTTCCAAAAAGCAGGATCCGCTTGCCACAGGTATTCTTTTCCATTGGCGAAGATGCTGCAAAGTTCCGCTCCATGCGGAGATACTTGAATGGTAAGTTGTTCGTTGGAGATTGTTTTCATATCGTTCAATTTTCAGTTGGTTACAATCGGTAACTGACTTTTTTTATTAATCGTTTTAATTATAACTACTTTTTAAAAGCTTATATCACTACGCAAAGGTAATATTTTCCCACTGACAAGAGAATATCTTCTCCATAATTCTTGTGATGAGAAAAATAATGTATAAAACCCTATAAAATAGCGTTCTATGCAACAAATGTTACAGCCTTTGAAACATTTTTTTCAGTCGATTGACGTAAATCAACCGTAATTTGCATTATCGATAAAGATAAAATTCGTACTTTTAATTTAATAACATCAAACTAATGCTTAGTATTATGAAGAACAAAAAACTTCTTTGCAGCGTTTGTTTCCTGTTTACTTTCATGTCAGTCCTTTGGGGACAAAACATAACGGTGAAGGGAAACGTTACTTCTAAAACGGATGGACAGCCGGTCATCGGTGCCTCTGTTGTTGAAGCTTCAGCTACTACTAATGGAACAATTACTGATTTAGATGGTAATTTCACCCTTTCGGTTCCGGCTAACTCTACTTTAAAGATTACGTATATTGGTTATAAACCGGTGACCGTAAAATCGGCTACAATCGTTAATGTACTATTGGAAGAAGACACTCAAATGGTAGATGAAGTGGTCGTAACAGGCTATACTACCCAGCGAAAAGCAGACTTGACCGGTGCTGTTTCCGTAGTAAAAGTAGATGAAATCCAGAAACAAGGTGAAAATAATCCGGTAAAAGCCCTTCAAGGACGTGTTCCCGGCATGAACATTACTGCTGATGGTAATCCGAGCGGATCGGCTACCGTACGTATTCGTGGTATTGGTACGTTGAACAACAACGACCCGCTTTATATCATCGACGGTGTTCCTACCAAAGCTGGTATGCACGAATTGAATGGCAATGATATTGAATCCATTCAAGTGCTGAAAGATGCAGCTTCGGCCTCTATCTATGGTTCTCGTGCTGCAAATGGTGTTATCATCATTACTACCAAACAAGGCAAAAAAGGACAGATCAAAGTAAACTTTGATGCTTCGGTTTCTGCTTCCATGTACCAAAGCAAGATGGATGTGCTCAATACGGAACAGTACGGACGTGCCATGTGGCAGGCCTATGTAAACGATGGCGAGAATCCGAATGGTAATGCCTTGGGATATAACTACAACTGGGGATATAACGCCGATGGAAATCCGGTATTATATGGTATGAGTCTTTCCAAATATCTGGATTCGAAGAATACGATGCCTGTGGCAGATACTGACTGGTTTGATGAAATCACCCGTACAGGTGTTATCCAGCAATACAATCTGTCTGTCAGCAACGGTTCGGAAAAAGGTTCTTCCTTCTTCTCATTGGGCTACTATAAAAACTTGGGCGTTATTAAAGATACGGACTTCGACCGTTTCTCGGCCCGTATGAACAGCGATTATAAATTAATTGATGATATATTGACTATCGGTCAGCATTTCACATTAAACCGTACTTCGGAAGTGCAAGCTCCTGGCGGAATTATCGAAACTGCTTTGGATATTCCTTCCGCCATTCCCGTTTATGCTTCGGATGGTTCATGGGGAGGACCGGTAGGAGGATGGCCGGACCGTCGTAATCCTCGTGCCGTACTCGAATACAATAAAGACAATCGATACACGTACTGGCGTATGTTCGGTGATGCTTATGTGAATCTAAGCCTTTTCAAAGGATTGAATGTACGGTCTACTTTCGGTCTGGACTATGCTAACAAACAAGCCCGTTACTTCACTTATCCTTATCAGGAAGGAACACAGACCAACAACGGCAAGAGCGCAGTAGAAGCCAAACAGGAACACTGGACCAAATGGATGTGGAATGCCATTGCCACTTATCAGTTGGAGATAGGCAAACATCGTGGAGACGTGATGGCAGGTATGGAGTTGAACCGTGAAGATGATAGCCATTTCTCCGGATATAAAGAAGACTTCTCTATCCTTACCCCGGATTATATGTGGCCCGATGCAGGTAGTGGTACGGCACAGGCTTACGGTGCCGGTGAAGGTTATTCACTTGTCTCTTTCTTTGGTAAAATGAACTATTCTTATGCTGACAGATATCTGCTTTCATTGACTATTCGTCGTGACGGTTCTTCCCGCTTCGGTAAAAATCATCGTTACGCCACTTTCCCTTCCGTATCTTTGGGATGGCGCATCACGCAGGAAAACTTTATGAAAGAGTTGACTTGGCTGGACGATTTGAAACTGCGTGCTTCATGGGGACAGACCGGTAATCAGGAAATCTCCAACCTTGCCCGTTACACGATTTACGCGCCTAACTATGGTACAACAGATTCCTTCGGAGGTCAGAGCTACGGTACGGCATACGATATTACCGGTTCCAATGGAGGCAGCACTCTACCTTCCGGATTCAAACGTAACCAGATCGGAAATGATAATATCAAGTGGGAGACAACCACACAGACCAATGTCGGTATCGACTTCAGCCTGTTCAAACAATCCCTCTATGGTTCATTGGAATACTATTATAAGAAAACAACCGACATCCTGACCGAAATGGCCGGTGTAGGAGTATTGGGAGAAGGTGGCAGCCGTTGGATTAATTCGGGTGCGATGAAAAACCAAGGCTTTGAATTCAATCTGGGTTATCGTAACAAGACTGCTTTCGGACTGACTTACGACCTGAACGGAAACATCTCCACCTACCGGAATGAAATTCTTGAATTACCGGAGACGGTGGCTGCTAATGGAAAGTTTGGTGGTAATGGAGTAAAGAGTGTAGTCGGACATACTTACAATGCACAAGTGGGTTACATTGCCGATGGTATTTTCAAATCACAGGAAGAAGTTGACAATCATGCTACCCAGGAAGGAGCAGCTGTCGGCCGTATTCGCTATCGTGATATCGACCACAACGGTGTGATTGATGAAAAAGACCAGGAATGGATTTACGATCCTACTCCTTCTTTCAGCTACGGCTTGAATATCTATCTGGAATATAAGAACTTCGATCTGACTATGTTCTGGCAAGGCGTGCAGGGAGTGGATATTATTAGTGACGTGAAGAAGAAAAGCGATTTCTGGAGTGCAGCCAATGTCGGCTTCCTGAACAAAGGAACCCGTTTGCTCAATGCCTGGTCGCCTACCAATCCGAATTCCAATATCCCGGCATTGACTCGTAGCGATACAAACAATGAACAGCGAGTCTCCACTTATTTTGTAGAAAACGGTTCTTTCCTGAAACTGCGCAATATCCAATTAGGATATACAGTTCCGGCAGTCATCTCCAAGAAGTTGAGAATGGAACGCTTGCGTTTCTATTGCAGTGCACAAAACCTGCTGACTATCAAAAGTAAGGACTTTACAGGAGAAGATCCGGAGAATCCGAACTTCTCTTATCCGATCCCTGTGAATATCACATTCGGACTTAACATCGGATTTTAATTCACCTCATTTATAAAACGAACGATTATGAAAAAGATATTATATATAGCAACCATCGGATTTACCTTGCTGACAAGCAGTTGTGACGATTTCTTGGATCGTCAGGTTCCGCAGGGCATTGTGACCGGAGATCAGATCGCTTCTCCCGAATACGTGGACAACCTCGTGATTTCAGCCTACGCCATTTGGGCGACAGGTGACGATATCAACTCTTCTTTCTCTCTTTGGAATTATGATGTACGTTCCGACGATTGTTATAAAGGTGGTTCCGGAACAGAAGACGGTGGTGTGTTCAACGCACTGGAGATTTCCAAAGGTATCAACACTACAGACTGGAACATCAACGATATATGGAAAAGACTGTATCAATGTATCACTCGTGCCAACACAGCCTTACAGTCACTCGACCTGATGGATGAAAAAACTTATCCGCTGAAGAACCAGCGCATTGCTGAAATGAGATTCTTGCGCGGTCATGCTCACTTTATGTTGAAGCAACTGTTCAAGAAGATTGTTATCGTGAACGATGAAAACATGGACCCGGATGCTTACAACGAGCTTTCGAATACCACTTATACCAATAATGAACAATGGCAAAAGATAGCAGACGACTTCCAGTTTGCTTACGATAATCTGCCGGAGATACAAATGGAAAAAGGACGTCCTACCCAGGCTGCCGCTGCCGCTTATCTGGCAAAGACCTACCTGTATAAGGCTTACCGTCAAGACGGAGTGAACAACAACCTTACCGGCATCAACGAAGAAGACTTGAAACAGGTGGTGAAATATACCGATCCCCTTATCATGGCCAAAGCCGGTTACGGACTGGAAACTGATTATAGCATGAACTTCCTGCCGCAATACGAAAATGGTTCAGAATCTGTATGGGCCATTCAGTATTCTATCAACGACGGAACCTACAACGGTAACCTGAACTGGGGAATGGGATTGACAACTCCGCAGATACTCGGTTGCTGTGATTTCCACAAGCCGAGCCAGAATCTGGTGAATGCTTTCAAAACTGATTCGCAGGGAAAACCGCTGTTCAGCACTTATGATAATGAGAACTACGAGGTTACGTCAGACAATGTAGACCCCCGTTTATTCCACACGGTAGGTATGCCGGGCTTCCCTTATAAATACAACGAAGGCTACATGATTCAGAAGAATGATGACTGGAGCCGTAGCAAGGGACTTTACGGATATTATGTTTCTCTCAAAGAGAATGTAGACCCGGATTGTGACTGTTTGAAGAAAGGTTCTTATTGGGCAAGTTCTCTGAACCATATTGTCATCCGTTATGCAGACGTATTGCTGATGCGTGCCGAAGCCTTGATACAGTTGAACGATGGACGTATCGCTGACGCTATCTCACTTATCAATGATGTACGCAGCCGTGCAGCCGGAAGTACCATGCTGATTTTCAATTACAAAGAAGAGTACGGAGTAAACTTCAAAGTAACCCCTTATGAACTGAAAGCCTATGCACAGGACGAAGCAATGAAAATGCTGAAATGGGAACGTCGTGTAGAGTTTGGAATGGAAAGCTCACGTTTCTTCGACCTCGTAAGATGGGGAGAAGCCAAAGACGTCATCAATGCTTATTATGTAACCGAAGCATCCCGTTGCTCTGTCTACAAGAATGCAGGTTTCACAGAAAATAAGAACGAATACCTCCCTGTTCCATTCGAACAGATCAGTGCTAGTAACGGAAATTATACACAGAATTTCGGTTGGTAACCATCAATCTTAAAACAAAGAATAACATGAAATCAATCATAAAACAACTTTATATAATCCTGTTGGTGACTGTAGCATGTCTGACAGCCACGGGATGTAGTGATGACTTCAAATCCAATCTTCGTCTGGACGGAGATGTATGGGTGAACGCTATCAAGCTGGATGCATACGCGGGAACGATCGATTATCAGAATAAAACAATCGTAGTAGGAGTTCCTTACGATTATGACGTAACCCGGATGGCAGTCACAGAAATGAATCTTTCCGAAGGAGCTACGGCTAGCATCGCTATCGGTGAGACCATCGACTTTTCTCTTCCCGTATCTTTGACAGTGAAGAATGGTGATGTACAAATGAGCTACACGATTACCGTGAAGAGAGATGAAGCGAAGATTCTGACCTTCAAGCTGAATGATACTTATGTGGGTAAAGTAGATCAGTTATCCAAAACGATATCCGTGGTTGTGCCGCTGACGGTGGACATCACCCAGTTGAAAGCTACATTTGCCGTATCAGATGGAGCCACTGTGACTCCGGCATCCGGAAGTATCCAGGACTTTACAAATCCTGTTACCTATACGGCAACTTACCGTTCGGCAGTTACTCCTTATGTAGTGACAGTCACTCAAGGAAATGTGATTCCGACTGCTTTTGTCGGTACAGCTTCTTCCGTGAGCCAGCTGACAAGTCCTGAAGAAAAAGCCGCTGCCCAATGGATGATGGATAATATATCAATGTCCGAATATATCTCGTTCAAAGATATAGTAGATGGAAAAGTTGATTTAGGTAAATATACCGCAATCTGGTGGCACTTCCACGCAGATAATGGCGACAATCCTCCTTTGCCGGACGATGCAAAAGCAGCCGTAGAGAAGTTTAAAGTCTATTACCAGAATGGTGGTAACCTTCTATTGACCCGCTACGCAACTTTCTATATTAAGGACCTTAGCATTGCAAAAGATGAATGTGTACCGAACAACAGTTGGGGAAGAAACGAAGACTCACCCGAAATCGTTGATGGACCATGGAGCTTCCCGATTACCGGCAACGAATCACATCCGTTATTCCAGAATTTAAGATGGAAAGATGGTGACCAAACAAGAGTCTATACCTTTGATGCAGGTTACGCGATTACCAATAGCACAGCCCAATGGCATATCGGAACAGACTGGGGAGGTTATGAGGATCTGGACGCATGGCGTAACCTAACAGGAGGAATCGATGTGGCATGCGGAGACGACGGTGCGGTAATCATTGCCGAATTCGAGCCGCGCTCCAATAGTGGACGTACGATCTGCATCGGTTCCGGTTGTTACGACTGGTATGGTAAAGGAGTAGACGCTTCTGCCGACTACTACCACTATAACGTAGAGCAAATGACTCTGAATGCAATCAACTACTTATGTAAATAAAAGAATAAGCGATAATTATGAAAAATATGATCTTACATATAGCATTAACCACGCTGTTGGCCTCAATGACCGCCTGCAGTGATGAGATGGACCCCGTATTGACCCAGAAAGACTGGGATGGTACAGCCACTTATTTCCAATCGACCGACGAACATGGCTTCTCCATGTATTACAAACCGCAGGTAGGCTTTATCGGTGACCCGATGCCATTTTATGATCCGGTTGCCAAGGATTTTAAAGTGATGTATCTGCAAGATTACCGTCCGAACCCTGAAGCTACTTACCACCCCATTTTCGGGGTGGCAACCAAAGACGGTGCCACTTATGAATCCCTTGGCGAACTGATTCCCTGCGGAGCCCGCGATGAACAGGATGCGGCAATCGGTACAGGAGGTACAATCTACAATCCGGCTGATAAACTCTATTACACATTCTATACCGGCAATAAGTTCAAACCCTCTTCCGACCAGAATGCACAAGTCGTGATGGTAGCTACTTCGCCTGACTTCAAAACATGGACTAAAAACCGTACTTTTTACCTGAAAGGAGATACTTACGGCTATGATAAGAATGACTTCCGCGACCCGTTCCTGTTTCAGACCGAAGACGGTGTTTATCACATGTTGATCGCTACCCGTAAAAACGGAAAAGGGCACATTGCCGAATTTACCTCTACCGACTTGAAAGAGTGGGAATCTGCCGGAACATTTATGACTATGATGTGGGATCGTTTCTACGAATGTCCGGACGTATTCAAGATGGGAGACTGGTGGTATTTGATTTACTCCGAACAGGCTTCTTTTATGCGCAAAGTACAATACTTCAAAGGCAGAACGCTGGAAGATTTAAAGGCAACTACTGCCAATGACGCCGGAATATGGCCGGACAGTCGCGAAGGTATGCTGGACAGTCGTGCATTCTACGCAGGCAAGACCGCTTCCGACGGAACGAACCGTTACATCTGGGGCTGGTGTCCCACACGTGCCGGCAATGATAACGGAAACGTAGGTGAGGCAGAACCCGAATGGGCAGGCAATCTGGTGGCACAACGCTTGATTCAGCACGAAGACGGTACGTTGACGCTCGGAGTTCCCGATGCAATCGACCGTAAATACACTTCTGCCCAAGAAGTGAAAGTAATGGCTAAAGAAGGAAATGTAACAGAAAGCGGTAAGACATATACGTTGGCCGAAGGTGCTTCTGTCATTTTCAACCGACTGAAAGTACATAACAAGATTTCCTTTACCGTAAAGGCATCCTCGAATACAGATCGTTTTGGAATCTCTTTCGTTCGTGGAACGGACTCCAAATCATGGTACAGTATCCATGTCAACGCTGATGAAGGCAAAGCTAACTTCGAGAAAGATGGCGATGATGCCAAATATCTGTTTGATAACAAATTCAACATTCCGGCCGATAACGAATACCGTGTGACAATTTATAGTGACCAGTCGGTTTGTGTGACTTACATCAACGACCAGTTATCTTTCACAAACCGTATCTACCAGATGCAGAAGAATCCATGGTCACTCTGCTGTTATAAAGGTGAAATCACCGTATCAAACATTCAGGTGAGCACATATTAATAGAAAAGTAACATCTTTTACAGTGTTTGAAACAAAAGTGACAGGCGCTTCATTCCGGAGCGCCTATCTTTGCACTGTAACAACCTTAATACCATAAAGCATGAATTTAAAACTCTCTTCCAAACAAA
Source organism: Bacteroides sp. D55t1_190419_B8 (assembly GCF_015558905.1). Taxonomy (NCBI): domain Bacteria; kingdom Pseudomonadati; phylum Bacteroidota; class Bacteroidia; order Bacteroidales; family Bacteroidaceae; genus Bacteroides; species Bacteroides sp. D55t1_190419_B8. Next base: position 25,290 of record NZ_JADMOU010000014.1, on the reverse strand, counting down.
TTCAAACCTTCGCGGTTTTACTTTGCATGATTGTGATGAATATCTCCCTATCCGCTCGCGCGGATAACTCTCCTCTATTAATAAAAGATTTAGGAGAAGGACATTGCCTTGTACGTGTCAACACTAATCAGAAATATCTGTTGTTGCCCGTAGAAGATGCATCTCCCGACGTGCGTATCCGCATGATTGTCGATAATAAGGAAGTGGATAACTTCGATGTCCGCCTGGCCATCCATAAAGTCGATTACTTTGTCCCGGTAGACCTTTCGGCTTATTCCGGCAAACAAATCTCTTTCAAATTTAAAATGAATTCGAACGATCCGATTCGTGTCAACCTTTCACCGGATAACACGGCTTGTTGCAAGGAAATGAAGTTGTCCGACACGTTCGACACTAGCAATCGCGAAAAGTTCCGTCCCACCTACCACTTCTCACCTCTCTACGGATGGATGAACGACCCCAACGGAATGGTATATAAAGACGGAGAATATCACCTGTTCTATCAATACAACCCATACGGTTCCAAATGGGGCAATATGAACTGGGGACATGCCATCAGCAAAGACCTCATCAACTGGGAACATCGTCCCGTAGCCATTGCGCCGGATGCATTCGGAACCATCTTCAGTGGTTCGGCTGTGGTAGATTCCAAAAACACTGCTGGCTTCGGTGCTGGCGCCATCATCGCTATTTATACCCAAAATGGCGACCGCCAAGTGCAGAGTATCGCTTACAGCACCGACAACGGACGCTCTTTTACTAAATATGAAAACAATCCCGTACTAGTATCCGAAGCACGCGACTTCCGCGACCCGAAAGTCTTCTGGTATGAAGGCACTCAACGCTGGATTATGACATTGGCAGTAGGGCAGGAGATGCAATTCTTCTCTTCTCCCAACCTGAAAGACTGGACATTCGAAAGTAGCTTCGGCAAAGGACAGGGTGCTCACGGAAACGTTTGGGAGTGTCCCGACTTGTTCGAACTTCCGGTAGAGGGAACGAATGAAAAGAAATGGGTATTACTTTGCAGCTTGGGCGACGGTCCTTTCGGTGACTCGGCCACTCAATACTTTGTCGGAACATTCAACGGAAAAGAATTTGTAAACGAATCACCCTCCAAAACCAAATGGATGGACTGGGGAAAAGACCATTATGCCACTGTAACTTGGAGTGATGCTCCCGACAACCGTCGCATCGCTATCGCATGGATGAGCAACTGGCAATATGCAAACGATGTTCCTACCTCTCAATACCGTAGCCCGAACTCTGTTCCTCGCGATTTGAGCCTGTTCACCGTAGATGGCGAGACTTATCTTCAGTCTGCTCCTTCTCCCGAACTGCTGAAACTGCGTGACATCTCCAAGAAACGCTCGTTTAAAGTGAACGGAACACGTACCATCAAAGACATGATTGCCGGCAATGAGGGGGCATACGAAATAGAACTGACTATCGAAAATCAACATGCGGATGTAATCGGCTTCCGTCTCTACAATGACAAAGGCGAAGAAGTGGATATGCAATATGACATGAAAGAAAAGAAATTCTCGATGGACCGCCGCAAGAGCGGAGATGTAGGTTTCAATGAGAACTTCCCAATGTTGACCTGGACGACCATTGAAAGTGGAAAAGACGAATTGAAACTCCGTCTCTTTGTCGATAAATCCAGTGTGGAAGCCTTTGGTGATGGCGGACGTTTTGTGATGACTAATCAGGTATTCCCGTCGGAACCTTACACTCATATCGACTTTTACAGTAAAGGAGGAGCGTATAAAGTAGAATCGTTTGTGATCTATAAGTTGAAGAAATAAGCTCATTCTTCTTACTCTATGCGCTCTTTTCTCGTTTCTTTAGAGTAGAATACTTCTTTCCTTATGGAAGAGTACGTCTGTCCTAGTGGAAGAGTTCTACTAAAGTGCGGAGACACTTTCCAAAAGCTACGGTTCTGTTAGTTCGTCACGGCCGTGGTAACCCAACAAGACCGTAGCTTTAAAGTAACAAGGAACGGGAGATACATCAACTATATAAAGGACTGATGCATACATTGCTATAGGGTTATGTGCTCCGCCCTATGGAAACAGAATTCATCATATAAAAGATAAAATAATGGAAAACAGTAAAAACTCTTCCCTCTCCAAACTAATCCCGGTGATGCTTTGCTTCTTCGCCATGGGATTCGTTGACCTGGTAGGCATTGCCTCCAATTACGTAAAGGCAGACCTCGGTCTGTCGGACTCACAGGCGAATATCTTTCCGTCACTGGTATTCTTCTGGTTCCTGATTTTCTCCGTACCCACCGGCATGCTGATGAGCCGCATTGGTCAGAAGAAAACAGTATTGCTTAGTTTGATTGTGACTTTCGCTTCTCTGTTGCTACCCGTTTTCGGCGACAGCTATATGCTGATGCTGATTTCTTTCTCCCTCCTGGGCATCGGAAATGCGTTGATGCAGACTTCTTTGAATCCGTTACTTTCCAATATCGTGCGTGGCGACCGCCTGGCAAGTAGTCTGACTTTCGGCCAGTTTGTGAAGGCCATTGCTTCTTTTCTGGCACCTTACATCGCCATGTGGGGAGCGACACAGGCCATTCCGACTTTCGATCTAGGCTGGCGCATCCTGTTCCCTATTTATATGATTGTGGCCGTCATCGCTATTCTTCTACTCAATGTCACACAAATTGAAGAGGAAAAAGAAGAGGGCAAACCGTCTACTTTCGGACAATGCATCGCCCTGCTTGGCAAGCCGTTTATTCTGCTTTGTTTCATTGGTATCATGTGTCATGTCGGCATTGACGTAGGTACGAATACTACCGCCCCGAAGATTTTGATGGAGCGCATCGGCATGGGATTGGATGATGCTGCTTTTGCAACCAGTCTTTATTTTATTTTCCGTACGGCAGGTTGCTTTCTGGGTTCTTTCATCTTGCGTAAGATGTCTCCGAAATCTTTCTTCGGCATTAGTGTGGTGATGATGTTGATTGCCATGATCGGTTTGTTTATCTTCCATGAAAAGGCAATTATCTATGCTTGCATTGCTTTGATTGGTTTCGGCAACTCTAATGTATTTTCCGTTATCTTCTCGCAGGCATTGCTTTATCTGCCGGGTAAGAAAAACGAAGTTTCCGGCTTGATGATTATGGGACTTTTCGGTGGGACGGTGTTTCCGTTGGCAATGGGAGTGGCTTCGGATACTTCCATGGGACAGAATGGTGCTATCGCCGTAATGACGGTGGGCGTGCTTTATCTCTTGTATTATACGTTCCGTATCAGAAAATAATTTTATAACTTTGGAAATAATAAAACCTGTATATCATGAATAATATAATTGTAGGAATGGGCGAAGCACTTTGGGATGTGTTGCCCGAAGGAAAGAAAATCGGTGGTGCTCCGGCAAACTTTGCCTATCATGTATCACAGTTTGGTTTTGACAGTCGTGTAGTGAGTGCCGTAGGCAGGGATGAACTGGGAGAAGAAATTCTGAAAGTATTCAACGAGAAGAAGTTGAAGATGCAGATTGAACAGGTAGACTATCCTACCGGTACGGTGCAGGTGACGCTCGATGACGAGGGCGTGCCTTGTTACGAAATCAAAGAGGGTGTGGCGTGGGACAACATTCCCTTTACGGATGAGCTGAAACGTCTGGCCTTGAGCACACGTGCTGTTTGCTTCGGTTCGCTGGCTCAACGTAATGACGTGAGCCGTGCCACTATCAATCGCTTTCTGGATACGATGCCCGATATAGACGGACAGCTCAAGATATTTGATATCAATCTCCGCCAGGATTTCTACTCTAAAGAGGTACTGCGCGAATCGTTCCGTCGTTGCAACGTATTGAAGATAAATGACGAGGAATTGGTAACTATCAGCCGCATGTTTGGTTATCCCGGTATCGACTTGCAGGATAAATGCTGGATTCTGTTGGCAAAATACAACCTGAAGATGCTGATTCTCACTTGTGGAATCAATGGCAGCTATGTGTTCACTCCGGGCGTTGTCTCTTTCCAGGAGACGCCCAAAGTACCGGTTGCCGACACAGTGGGTGCAGGCGATTCTTTTACGGCTGCTTTCTGTGCTTCCATTCTCAATGGAAAACCGGTGCCCGAAGCGCATAAACTGGCTGTCGAGGTTTCTGCTTATGTCTGCACACAGAGCGGTGCGATGCCCGAACTTCCGCAGGTTTTGAAAGATAGACTGATGTAATTCTTTTATTGATAGTAAGCATAGAGGTATATTTCATTTCGTGGGGGTGTACCTCTTGTTTTTTGTACGTACGAAAGATACAGGCATAAAAAAAGGAGCAACGCCTTGCTCCAACCTTTGTTAACCTTAAATCTAATACTATGAAAAACACATTGCAAAGATACGGACTTCTGTCAACTTTGCAAATAATCCAAATAAAAAGAGATGTTTTATAACATCAATTAAGTGTTTGTATCACGCTTTATACGTTTGTTAATGGTTTCTTGGGTAAGTATGGGGACTATTTTTACTTTTTTTCAGAGGATAAGATTGCGAATAATCGGATGATTTATAGCATACTCACAGTTTTATTTTCTATTTTTGTTCTCAATCAATCTATTTATCGAATACCATGAACACAATGCTATGCCAGCTAAAGAGCCTGTTGTTATTGGGAGTCCTGCTTTTTGCCAATGGAGCATTCGGACAACCGATGCTCTGGGACGATGCCTCTTCCGAAACGATCGTTTTCGAACTGACCAACAAAGAGGCCTTGAAACTTCTCAAAGGCAAACTCCGACAGAAACAGTGGAAAAAAATACAGCAGACTCCTTTTGCCCGTTTCACGGAAACTTGGAACAACCCTCCGGTCAAAGGGCATTTTCTGCTGGCTGATGTAGAGCGGAACGAAGTTCATTACCGTTATGCTCCGGTGATTCCTTTTCATGTTTTCCTTTTCAAGGAGTATGGTGTACTTACCTTGCAGGTGGTTGATGCCGGGGGAACAATCAGGAAAGATGCCAAAGTGCGGGTAGGCAGCAAGGTTGTTTATTACGATGAAGACAGTCAGACATATACTGACGATAACTGGTCCCAGAAAGAACAGCACATTTTGACGGTTGAAGTGGATAAGTTTCGTGCGGTATTCGATTTGAGGAAACACCTTGTACCACCCTGGTATAAAAATGATTATGACCGGCAAGATGCACCGGAGTTTTATAGTTACCTGATTACTGACAAGAATAAATACAGACCGGGCGAAACTGTCCGTTTCAAGTCTTATGCTCTCTCCGAACATAAACGCCCTTTGAAACAGGAACTTTCATTGTGGATGCGTGTCGGTTCTTCCTGGCGTGACTATAAGAAGATAATGTCCGTCGTCCCTTACCATCCGGGAGGCTTCGCCGGAGAATTCCTGTTGGCGGATTCATTGAATCTGAAGCTCGATCAGAGATATACTGTACAGCTTCGCGATAAGCGGGGACGCATCGTAGCCTCCACCAATTTCAAATATGAAGACTACGAACTGAACGGAAACAAGTTGTTGGTGAAGCTGGCTTCGAATGTGCAATATGCACCGCAGAGTAACCGCATGGATATCAGTGCAACGGATGCCAACGGACTTCCTTTGCGGGAGGTGAATGTAAAAGTGACTGTGGGCAGACAGCAGGTACTGAAGTCGTATGCGCAGATACTTTCTTTGCCCGATACACTGATGTCCGTGCAGGCGGAACTGGATGCTTCCGGGAAAGCCTCGGTAGATATTCCTGCTCGGATATTCGGAGCTTCCGATTGCTTCTATGCAGTGAATGTAGTTTTGCTTACGGCAGACAATAACCGTTTGGAGCAGCAGAGCAAAGCGACTTTCTACTATTCGTGCTATGATATGCAGTGCACTACGCAGGCGGATACCATTTGCTTTTCATTCTTCGACTTGGGAGTGGAGCGTCCTGTGGCAGCCGAACTGACCTATGGTGAAAAGAAAGAAGTGAAGAAAGTGCGTTTGCCCTATCGCGAACCGTTCAATCAGGCAGTGACGGACTATCGTTTCAAAATACCGGAAACAGGATATGAAACGACGATTGCTTCCGCCGCACTTGACTCCAAACTGGAACTGAATGGCGGCATAGAAAAAGATTCGTTCTGTGTCTCCCTTTCCAATCCTTTGCAGCTGGAGCTTTCCTGGTATGTGTATCAAGGCAACCGCCTGTTGCAGAAAGGTTCGGGAAAAGAGATGGAACACAAATCCGGAGAGATCGATCCCTCTTCCGTCTATTACGTAGAAGTATTTTATTTCATGGGGAATAAGGAATGTATGTTGAAACGCTCGTACACTTCACCCTCCGAACGGCTGGTGATTGAATCTGATTTGCCGGAACGAGTGTATCCCGGTCAGAAAGTGAAAACAAAACTGAACGTGACCAATATACAAGGGCGTCCGGTATCCAACGTCGATCTGACAGCTTTTGCGGTCAACACGCAGCTGGATTATCACGTACCTGATTTACCCTATTACGGGAGTGCACCCCGTCCACGCGAGCAACGTGCTTCCTACTCAATGAAGCAAAAAGAGTATCTGCATACGGCCACATTGGATTATCAGCATTGGAACCAGTTGCTTCATTTGGATAAGTTGCCTTATTATCAGTTTGCTTATCCTGCGGGAAAGCTGTTCCGTCAGACGGTTGACACACCGGATGGAACCACCCAGTTTGCTCCTTATGTGATGCTGAACGGACGAGCGGTGAATATCTATGTGATTGAGCAGAACGATGTTCCCTGCTATTTTTCGTGGACGGAACAGCCCAAGCAGTATTCTTTTCCTGTATTGCATCCTTCGGGAAAGCAGAAGATAACGTTGCGAATGCACGACAGGGCTTTCATCATTGATTCTCTGGCTTTCGACCGGGGCAAGAAAACGATTTTGAGTTTCGATATGAATCAGTTGCCGCAAGGAGTGGAAGTAGTCTGGTTGCGGCAGAAGAAAGGGAAATATGATGAGTATAAATTTACTTCGGAAGAGAAGAAGCGTTATGAACGGTATCTTTGCCGTCTTCCGGTGATGGATGGGGCGGTATATACTTCGCTCGAACATAATGGAAAGCAGTTTCCGGTTTCACTCATGGAGCTGTCGCGCTACAAGAAAAAGATATTGGCAGGTCCTGTGGAGCCGGGACCTTGGAAATATATGAATGGTGTGTTGTATCGGCATGAGGGAGGTTTCTCTTATGAATTCGAGGGCAATGTGGTTTATAAATATAAGGATGAGGAACTGTGTCCGGCTTATTTGAATTTTTCGTCTGTGGCAAAGATTCCGACTTTGAATGATTACCACTTATCACCGGAAAGATTCTGTAGTCTGGTGGCAGAACTTCGCAAGGGGAAGAGTTGGCATCCTACCCGGATTTATTTCTCCCTACCGGATAAGACGCTGAATTTCCGGCTTCCGGAAGAAAAAGATTCTACCGGAGTGGCTAATTTGCTCTTTAAAGACTGCACTACCGGAGAACTGGTTTATCCGGATACCTTGGTGCAGATGAACAGGATATACTCCAAATTTCCTGCCGGAACGTATGATGCGATTTTACTTTATAACAATGGAAAGTATCTGAAACAGGATGCTCTGAAGATACAATCATATACCTATCTGGATGTAGATATGGAGTCTCTGCCTCTACATGAACGTGATTCGTTGTCATCTGGGTGGCTCTTGCTGGGAAGAGGAATTGGCAGGATCGGTACAAACTTTCTTGGTCACAGGGAAATGAGAATCAGGCAGTATGTACGCAATTATGGCGGTAAAGTCTCCGGTTATGTGACGGATGCTACCGGAGAGCCTTTAATCGGGTGTAGCGTGGTGGTGAAAGGAACGACGGAGGGAACGATCACCGACATGGACGGATATTTTGAAATGGATTGTGACAGGGGAGGGGAGCAGCTCTTGTTTAGCTATGTCGGCTTTAAACAGCAGGAGATGAGAGCAACTCCCGGAGCCAATCTGTTGGTTACTTTGGAAGAAAATAGTCAGACGCTGGAGGAAGTGGTCGTTGTAGGATACGGCACGCGTTCAAGATATTCGTTGACGGGATCCGTTGCCGGACTAATGACTGGTTCTTCTTCTGCTGCTGCAACCGCACCTTTGGAGAAATTGGAGGAGCAGGATCGGGAAGCGAAAGAAGAAGCGGATACCGAACAGTTGTATAATGAACTTATGCAATTGAACGGCTTGCGTCGGAATTTTTCGGATGTGGCTTTCTGGCAACCTCGTTTGTTTACGGATAAAACCGGAACGGTACAGTTTGAAACAACTTTCCCCGATAACGTAACGAAATGGGAGACTGTCGTTTATGGTATGAACCGTCGTTTGCAGACGGGTACTTTCCGACGTTCCGTCCGCTCTTACAAACCGTTGATGGCGGAGTTGAAAACTCCCCGTTTCTTGGTGGAGGGGGATCAGAGTACGGTGGTCGGGACTATCCGCAATTATCTGGATGGGCAGCACATAGCCGGAAAAACACAGTTCTGCGTCGGAACGGATACATTGAAACGGCAGGAGGTGAGTTTCACGGAGGGATTTCATGAAACAGTGCCGATGCAGGCAGCTCATGCCGATAGCGTGACCATCAGCTATCTTTTCACTCGCGACGATGGCTATCAGGATGGAGAGGAATATACGATTCCGATACTACCACAGGGAACTGAATTGGCACAGGGCACATTGGGGATTCTGTCCGATGCAAAAACGGTCAAAGTGCAATCCGGCGAGGATGAAGAAGTGATAGTGAGTATCACCGATAATCAGTTGGATATCTATAAAGAATCGGTGAATTATCTGACAGGATACAAATATTTGTGCAATGAGCAGCTGGCATCCAAGTTGATCGGTCTGCTGGCTTACCAACAGTATATGCAGAGTAAGGGGGAAAAGGTGAAAGTAGACAAAGCGATCCGATCTATTATCCATCGACTGACGAATCATCAGAACAAACATCAGTTATGGTCGTGGTGGGGGAACTCTGAAAATACTTCTTTCTGGATGTCTGCGCATATCCTGCGGGCTTTGAAGATGGCGCAAGATGCAGGTTATCCTGTGGAGTTGAATCTGAATGGTTTGAAAGTGGAGTATGCTCATACGAGTCCTTATCGAGGAATGAAACTGGAAGATATAGAAATAGTTCATGCTCTTCATGAGTGGAAAGTGGAGGCGGATTATTCTTCGGCAGTCAGATTATTGGAACCTTTCGTCCGGCAATTGGAACAGAAAGAAGACTCGTTGGCAAATAGAAACAAGTATTATCGTCCTCTTTCCTACCTGAAAGAGAAACTGCTTCTCTGGGAAATCAAGCAACAGGTGGATTCGGTGAATGTGGGTGATAGTGTACGTCCTTATCTGAAAAAGGATCTGCTCGGAGGTGTTTACTGTGACGACGGACGGCGTACTTATTATTGGGAGGGAAATCAGCTGATAAATACATTGATAGCCTACCGGATTATTAAAAATGACTCTTCTCTGTGTAAGTTGAAAGAAAATATGCAATTGCATATTTTGCGGACTAAGGAGCACGGATGGAATACGTATCAGGCTTCTTCGGCTGTGACAACTGTTCTGACCGATTTGCTGGCAGATTCCGGAGGGATGTCAGGAACATCGGTATCTGTGAGCGGTAAGGATCACCAACGGATTACGGATTTTCCTTACCATACCCGGCTGACAGCAGGCGACAGTCTGCTTATTTCAAAAACGGGAAAAGAGCCTTTATTGTATAGTGTCTATTCAATGAAGCGTGTGATGGATGCTCGTCAGAGTGATGCTTTCAAGGTGGAGGCGACTTTGGACAAAGATTCTTTGGTGGCGGGTGTACCTGTTACATTGACAGTTACCTTGCAGGTGAAACAGGAGGGTGCGCAATACGTGATGCTTGAAGTTCCTGTTCCGGCAGGTTGTAGTTATGCCTCAAAACCTGTTAATTTCTCTCGTTCTGAAGTGTATCGTGAGTATTTTAAAGAGAAAACTGTTATCTTTAGCGAAAAATTACCGGTAGGTACTTATCAGTTTACGGTTCTTTTGCTTCCACGTTTTACTGGAAAATACACGCTGAACCCTGTGAAAGTGGAACTGATGTATTTCCCGGTGGTGAATGCAAATAATGCGGGGAGAGAAATTTGGATTACAGAAAGAAATACAAAAGATATACGAAAGAAAGGGAATGATTGAAGCGATGAAATATACGAAGTGGATAACAGTCTTGTTTTGTCTTTTGGGCTTGGCGGCCTGTCGGCAGGATGCGCCTCGTTTCCGTATTGGGGTGGCCCAATGCAGCGATGACTCTTGGCGGCACAAGATGAATGATGAGATTCTTCGTGAAGCGATGTTTTATGATGGAGTATCGGTTGAAATCCGCTCGGCGGCGGATGATAACCGTAAGCAGGCGGAAGATGTTCATTATTTTATAGATAAAGGAGTTGATTTACTGATAATTTCCGCCAATGAAGCGGCTCCCATGACTCCAATTGTGGAGGAGGCCTATCAGAAAGGAATACCCGTCATTCTTGTAGACCGGAAGATACTTTCTGATAAATATACTGCCTATATCGGTGCCGATAATTATGAAATAGGTCGTGCGGTAGGAAATTATATCGCATCAAGTCTGAAAGGGAAAGGGAATGTAGTGGAGCTTACCGGACTGGGTGGTTCCACCCCTGCCATGGAACGCCATCAGGGATTTATGGCCGCTATCAGCAATTATCCGGATATCAAACTGATTGATAAAGCGGATGCTGCTTGGGAACGTGAACCGGCAGAAGTGGAAATGGATAGTATGCTTCGCCGTCATCCGAAGATTGATGCGGTGTATGCACATAACGACCGTATCGCTCCGGGAGCTTATCAGGCTGCGAAGAAAGCCGGACGTGAAAAAGAAATGATTTTTGTTGGCATTGATGCACTGCCCGGCAAAGGAAATGGGCTTGAATTGGTGCTTGACAATGTGCTGGATGCAACTTTTATTTATCCGACTAATGGGGACAAAGTGATGCAACTGGCTATGAATATTCTTGAGAAGAAGCCTTATCCTCGCGAAACGGTCATGAATACTGCCGTTGTAGACCGCACGAACGCGCACGTTATGCAACTTCAGACTACCCATATCTCGGAACTGGATCAGAAGATTGAAACATTGAACGGACGTATCGGTGGGTATCTGTCGCGTGTAGCTACGCAGCAGGTCGTGATGTATGGCGGCTTGGTTATTCTTTTATTAGTAGCGGGATTGTTGTTGGTAGTTTATAAATCCCTCCGTTCCAAGAATCGCCTGAATAAAGAGTTGTCCGAACAGAAGAAACAAGTAGAGCAACAACGCGATAAACTCGAAGAGCAGCGGGATATTCTTGAAGAACAGCGGGACAAACTTGAGGAACAGCGGGATCAGCTTATCCAGCTTTCTCACCAACTGGAAGAAGCGACTCATGCCAAGCTGGTTTTCTTCACAAATATATCTCACGATTTTCGTACTCCACTGACATTAGTTGCCGACCCGGTAGAGCATTTACTGGCTGATTCGTCTTTGAATGAAGACCAGCGACGAATGTTATTGTTAGTTCAGCGAAACGTGAATATCCTCTTGCATCTTGTCAATCAGATTCTGGATTTTCGTAAGTATGAGAATGGAAAAATGGAATATACTCCTATTTCGTTAGACATTCTTTCTTCTTTTGAGGGATGGAACGAATCTTTCATGGCTGCAGCCCGGAAGAAACATATTCATTTCTCATTCGATTATATGCCGGATACGGATTACCGCACGTTGGCAGATGCAGAGAAATTGGAACGCATCTATTTCAACCTCCTTTCCAACGCTTTCAAATTTACTCCGGAAAACGGAAAAGTAACTGTACGCTTATCTTCCCTGACTAAAGACGATCATTGCTGGATTCGCTTTACCGTTGCCAATACCGGTTCAATGATTTCTGCGGAGCATATCCGGAATATTTTCGACCGTTTTTATAAGATAGATATGCACCATGCCGGTTCGGGTATTGGATTGGCATTGGTAAAGGCTTTTGTGGAATTGCATAAAGGTACCATCACGGTGGAAAGTGATGAAAAGCAGGGAACTATCTTTACCATTGATTTGCCTGTACAGACTTGCGAGACTGTTATTTCTGAAAACTTTCCGGCATTCTCTGTGCCTGCTACTTCTGTAACCTCCACCGATGCAGCAATCTCTGCCGTTGCTGGGGCTCCCGTAACTCCTGCAACTTCCGGTTATTCCGGTTCTTCGAGCTTGAATGATGCTTTAACTTACGAAGAAGAGGAATTGGAAAAAAGCTACGACTCTTCCAAACCTTGCGTTCTGATTATTGATGATAACGCTGATATTCGCTTATATGTGCACGGATTGCTCCATACCGATTATACTGTTATAGAAGCTGCAGACGGCTCGGAAGGTATTCGTAAAGCTATGAAATATGTCCCAGACTTGATTATCTCCGACGTAATGATGCCCGGAATAGATGGAATTGAATGTTGTCGTCGTTTGAAAAGCGAATTGCAAACGTGTCATATCCCTGTCATTCTGTTGACAGCCTGTTCTCTGGACGAACAACGGATTCAAGGATATGATGGCGGAGCAGACTCCTATATATCCAAACCTTTCAGTTCGCAATTACTGGTGGCACGTGTCCGCAACCTGATAGACTCACATCGTCGTCTGAAACAATTCTTTGGTGACGGGCAGACATTGGCCAAAGAAGATGTCTGCGATATGGACAAAGACTTTGTGGAGAAATTCAAGGCTTTGATTGAGGCTAAGATGGGAGACTCTAATCTGAATGTGGAAGACTTGGGCAAAGATATGGGATTAAGCCGTGTGCAACTCTATCGTAAAATCAAATCCCTGACTAATTATTCTCCGAATGAATTGCTTCGCATCGCCCGTTTGAAAAAAGCAGCTTCTTTGCTTGCTTCCTCGGATATGACAGTGGCGGAGATTGGTTATGAGGTTGGTTTCAGTTCTCCCTCTTATTTTACCAAATGTTATCGGGAACAGTTTGGAGAAAGCCCGACGGATCTGTTGAAGCGGAAAGGATAGCATTTATTTCTTTGATTGAGGTATAGTAAAAGTGTATGTACTATGTTTTAGGCGTGAATTGCGCAAACCTGGCGTACATACATATAGAAGAAACGGCTAAGGTTGGGGTGTTTATGATTGTAGAGGCGATATTATTTGCAGATTCTTTTCTTTTTATTTAGTTTTAGGAGTGAATAAGTAAAGTTTAGGTGATGAAAGATTATAAAGTAGACAAGGCGAGCCTTTCCGCATCCTTTTGTCGAGAGGTGTATCAGGTTGTCCGGGAAATTCCGGTAGGTAAGGTTTCTACCTATGGAGGAATCGCAGCATTATTGGGAATGCCTCAATGTTCCCGTATGGTGGGGCGTGCTTTGAAGCAGATTCCGGATGATTTATCTGCACCCTGTCACCGGGTTGTCAATGTGTCGGGACGCCTTGTACCCGGTTGGACAGAGCAAAAGCAGCTCTTGCTGGAAGAGGGGATTTCTTTCAAGCAAAATGGATGTGTAGACCTGAAAAAGCATCTTTGGAATTACTCCACTTCTGAATAAAATTTGCATGTTTAATCTATTTTCCTTACCTTTGTGCCAACAATATGCAAGAACAGACTGTTATTTATTTATGAAAATACTGTTTTTTACTGTTCATTGAGAGGATAATCTTATCAAATTCTATTCCTTTTAAACTACTCAGTCTGTTTTTTTATCATTAAGAAACTCATCGGATTGTCATGTTGCCATGTGACAGGATTGAACCATGCGGATATTCAACTTGTTTATCGTAAGTGAGAATAATGGACGCAGCAGTTGAGAACAAAACAAATATTATAATCTAAACCAATATATTATATGAGTAAAATAGAAATAAAGGATTTGTACCTTATCTTTGGTCACGAGAAGCAGAAAGCACTCAAGATGCTGAAAAAAGATAAGAGTAAGGCGGAAATACTGAAAGATACCGGTTGTACGGTAGGAGTGAAAGACGCCAATCTTTCAATAAATGAAGGAGAGTTTTTTGTGATAATGGGGCTCTCGGGAAGTGGAAAATCGACATTACTGCGTTGTATCAATCGTCTGATACGTCCTACAGCCGGACAAGTGCTTGTAAATGGAGTAGATATATCTAAAATATCCGAAAAAGAATTGTTGCAGGTTCGCCGGAAAGAGCTGGCGATGGTTTTCCAGAATTTCGGTTTGTTGCCTCACCGTTCTGTATTGAGTAATATTGCGTTCGGCCTTGAACTTCAGGGAGTGAAGAAAGAAGAGCGTGAAAAGAAAGCCATGGAAAGTATGAAGCTAGTCGGGCTGAAAGGATATGAGAATCAGATGGTAGGTGAACTTTCCGGTGGTATGCAACAGCGTGTCGGACTGGCACGTGCCCTGGCCAATAATCCCGAAGTACTTTTAATGGATGAGGCTTTCTCTGCGCTCGATCCTCTGATTCGCGTGCAGATGCAGGATGAACTACTGGCCTTGCAATCAAAGATGAAAAAGACGATTGTCTTTATTACCCACGACTTGAGTGAAGCGATTAAACTAGGTGACCGTATTGCAATTATGAAAGACGGAGAAGTGGTGCAGGTAGGTACTTCGGAGGAAATCCTGACTGAACCGGCTAACGATTATGTAGCCCGTTTTGTTGAAAACGTGGACAGGAGCAAAATTATTACCGCCTCTTCTTTAATGATTGACAAACCGTTGGTAGCCCGTCTGAAGAAAGAAGGTCCCGAAGTTTTGATTCGTAAGATGCGTGCGAAGAATATAACTGTATTACCAGTAATAGATGCCGACGATAAACTGGTCGGAGAAGTACATTTGAACGATTTGCTTAAGCTGCGTAGCAAACAGGAAAAATCCATTGAAGCGGTTGTGCGTAAAGAAGTACATTCAGTGTTGTGTGATACAGTGCTCGAGGATATACTTCCTCTAATGACAAAGAGCAATTCACCGGTATGGGTGATAGATGAAACACACGAGTTTTTGGGAACAATCCCACTTTCATCCTTAATCATAGAAGTGACCGGGAAAGATAAAGAAGAAATAAATGAAATAATTCAAAACGCAATAGACTTATGATAAATATAGGACAATATATAGAAATTGCCATCAATTGGATGATGGTACATTTTTCCACATTCTTTGATGCCGTGAATACAGGCATCGGTAGTTTCATTACAGGTTTCCAACACATTCTTTTCGGAATTCCATTTTATCTGACGATTTTGGTACTTGCCGCAATTGCATGGGTAAAGGCAGGACGGGGTATTTCCATTTTTACCGTATTAGGATTATTATTGATTTATGGAATGGGGTTTTGGGAGGCAACCATGCAAACTCTGGCTCTCGTTTTATCATCTACCTGCCTGGCTCTGATTTTTGGAGTACCTTTAGGAATATGGACAGCAAACAGTCCGCGTGCGGATAAAATACTTCGCCCTATTCTCGATTTGATGCAGACAATGCCTGCCTTTGTCTATCTGATTCCTGCTGTTTTGTTCTTCGGATTGGGAACAGTGCCCGGAGTTTTTGCGACAATCATATTTGCCATGCCTCCTGTGGTCCGTCTTACCGGGTTGGGAATCCGGCAGGTTCCTAAAAATGTAGTGGAAGCTTCCCGTTCGTTCGGAGCTACCCGTTGGCAGCTGTTATATAAAGTACAGCTTCCTTTGGCGCTGCCCACCATCCTGACTGGTGTAAACCAGACAATAATGATGTCACTTTCTATGGTCGTAATCGCTGCAATGATTGCTGCCGGTGGTTTGGGAGAAATCGTATTGAAAGGTATTACCCAAATGAAAATCGGACTTGGGTTTGAAGGTGGTATAGCAGTTGTTATTTTGGCTATCATTCTGGACCGTATCACACAAGGAATGGCAGGAAGAAAAAATAAACAGGATTAAAATGGAAAGAACTAACCCCAAAAGGACTAAAAACAGAAAGGAAGAAAAATGAGAATATATAAATTAGTAGGAATAGTACTGTCCGCTCTGCTTTTGCTAGCTTCCTGCACGAATTCCGACCCAAATAAGAAAAAAGTAAAAATAGCTTATGCCAATTGGCTGGAAGGCATTGCCATGAGTCATTTGGCTAAGGTGGTATTGGAGGAACATGGATATGAGGTTGAACTGCAAAATGCGGATCTTGCCCCTGTTTTTGTATCCATGTCTCGGAAAAAGTCAGACGTCTTTCTGGATGCCTGGCTACCGATAACGATGAAAGATTATATGGACCAATATGGTGATAGCATCGAATTCTTGGGTGAGGTATATGAAGAAGCTCGCATCGGGCTGGTCGTACCTGAATATGTCACGATTCAATCTATTAGTGAACTGGCAGATTATAAAGACCGTTTCTCTTCTGAAATAGTGGGAATTGATGCCGGGGCAGGAATTATGAAGACTACGGATAAGGCCATTGCTGCTTATGGACTTGACGGATATGCTCTTATGACTTCAAGTAGTTCAACCATGTTGGCATCTTTGAAAAAAGCGATGGATAAGGGAGAATGGATTGTCATTACAGGTTGGACACCACATTGGATGTTCGATCAGTTTGACTTGAAATTCCTGGATGATCCGAAGAAAGTATATGGAGATTTGGAAGAAATACATGCCATTGCCTGGAAAGGTTTCAGTGAAAAAGACCCGTTTGCCGCTGAATTTTTCGGTAATATCAAATTAACGACAGAAGAACTTAGCTCTTTTATGACAGCTATGAAGGATGCCCGGATGGATGAAGAAGAAATAGCCCGTAAATGGAGGGATGAACACCGGGAACTGGTTGATAGCTGGATACCGAAATCAAAGGAATAAATAGATGAATAGACTGATTAAATAATGCGAATCTGTAGTTGAATAAGAGTAAAAACGGTCTAAAATTGATTCAAAACCGGCCTAGATATGAAATTGGCTTAGACATAAAAAAGGGAGTCTGCTCAATGCATGACTCCCTTTTTATATTTATCTGAGTGTGATTAATTATTCAGCACCCCAGTTTTCTCTAGCCAAACGTTTGTAACTGTTATAACGCCATTTTGCGTTTTCTTCAGCAGCCTTGAACAGTTCTTCAGCTTCAGTAGGATATTGTTTCATTACAGAAGCGTAACGAACTTCACCCTTCAAGAAACCTTGGAATTCTTCCCAGTTCGGTTCTTTGCTATCCAACTGGAATGGGTTCTTGCCTTCTTCTTCCAAAGCAGGGTTGTAACGCCACAAGTGCCAGTAACCGCACTTAACGGCCTTTTCTTCTTCTTCCTGACTCTTACCCATACCTGCTTTCAGACCGTGGTTGATACACGGAGCGTAAGCGATAATCAAAGATGGTCCAGGATATGCTTCAGCTTCACGGATAGCTTTCAGAGTTTGAGCTTGGTCAGCACCCATAGCGATCTGTGCAACATATACATAACCATAAGTAGTAGCCATCAGACCGAGGTCTTTCTTACGTACGCGCTTACCAGCAGCAGCGAACTTAGCGATAGCACCTACCGGAGTAGCCTTAGAAGACTGACCACCTGTGTTAGAGTAAACTTCAGTATCCAGAACGAGGATGTTAACGTCCTTACCGGAAGCGATTACATGGTCAAGACCACCGTAGCCGATATCATAAGAAGCACCGTCACCACCAATGATCCACTGGCTGCGTTTAACAAGATATTGTTGCAGTTCAGCGATTTGTTTGCAGTGGTTGCATTTATCTTTGTTAGCTTCAACAATAGGAATGATCTTAGCAGCCAATTCCTTAGTCTTGTCTGCATCCAGCATATTGTTGATCCATTCAGCGAATAGTTCTTTCACTTCAGCAGGAGTACAGTCAGCAGCAATAGCTTCGTTCATCACTTTCACGATACGGGCACGCATCTTTTCGTTAGCCAATTCCATACCCAGACCGAATTCACAGAAGTCTTCGAACAGTGAGTTAGCCCAAGCAGGACCGTGTCCGTTTTCGTTTGTAGTATACGGAGTAGAAGGAACTGAACCAGAGTAGATAGAAGAACATCCGGTAGCGTTAGCAACCATTTCACGGTCACCGAACAATTGAGAAATCAATTTCACGTACGGAGTTTCACCACAACCAGAGCAAGCACCAGAGAACTCGAACAACGGAGTAGCGAACTGTGAGTTCTTCACGTTAGACTTGATATCAACAAGATGTTGTTTAGTCTTCACGTTTTCAGCACAGTAAGTCCAGTTGTCAGCTTCAGCCAATTGGCTTTCGAGGTGTTTCATTGTCAATGCTTTGCCACCTTTCTTCGGATTACCCGGACAGATGTCAGCACAGTTACCACAACCCAGACAGTCGAGAACGTCAACCTGAATACGGAATGTCATACCATCGAATACTTTACCTACCGCTTTCAGTTGTTCGAACTTAGCACCCTTCTGCTCTTCAGCATCGAGTACGAACGGACGGATAGAAGCGTGAGGACAAACGTATGCACACTTGTTACATTGGATACAGTTTTCAGGATTCCATTCGGGAACGAATGCGGCTACACCACGTTTTTCGTATTTAGAAGTACCTTGATACCAAGTACCGTCTTCGATACCCTTGAATGCAGATACTGGCAACAAGTCACCGTCTTGTGCATTGATCGGACGAACTACTTCGTTGATGAATGCAGGATCATTGTTTTCAGCTTTAGCGTCATCCGGCAGGTTAGCCCAAGCAGGATCAACAGCCAAAGTCTTGTATTCACCACCACGGTCAACGGCAGCATAGTTCTTGTTGACAACGTCTTCACCCTTCTTACCGTAAGACTTAACGATGAATTTCTTCATCTGCTCAACAGCTTGTTCTACAGGAATAACGCCTGTGATACGGAAGAAGGCAGATTGAAGGATAGTATTGGTACGGTTACCTAAACCAATTTCCAGTGCAATCTGTGTTGCGTTGATATAGTATACAGAAATGTTGTTCTGTGCGAAATATTTCTTAACCTTGTTAGGCAGGTTCTTAGCCAGTTCTTCACCTTCCCAGATTGTGTTCAGCAAGAAAGAACCGTTCTTACGCAAACCACGAGTTACATCGTACATGTGCAGGTAAGCCTGAACGTGGCAAGCTACGAAGTTTGGAGTATTAACCAAATAAGTGGAACGGATCGGAGTGTCACCGAAACGCAGGTGAGAACAAGTGAAACCACCAGATTTCTTAGAGTCGTAAGAGAAGTAA
Organism: Bacteroides sp. D55t1_190419_B8; assembly: GCF_015558905.1. Classification (NCBI taxonomy): domain Bacteria; kingdom Pseudomonadati; phylum Bacteroidota; class Bacteroidia; order Bacteroidales; family Bacteroidaceae; genus Bacteroides; species Bacteroides sp. D55t1_190419_B8. The sequence continues at coordinate 6,096 of NZ_JADMOU010000014.1, read as the reverse complement.
GCCTGGCAGTGTTTGTCGGTGTTGTCACCGATAATCTTCACAGAGTTCTTGTTAGCACCTACTGTACCGTCAGCACCCAAACCGTAGAATTTAGCTTCGAACATACCTTCGCCGCCTAAAGCGATTTCTTCTTTTTGAGGAAGAGAAGTGAAAGTAACGTCGTCTACGATACCGATAGTGAAGTGGTTCTTTGGCATTGGCATAGCCAAGTTTTCGAATACTGAAAGGATTTGAGCAGGAGTAGTATCTTTTGAACCCAAACCGTAGCGACCGCCAACGATAACCGGAGCATTTTCTGCACCGTAGAAGCAGTCTTTAACGTCAAGATAAAGAGGCTCACCGTTAGCACCCGGTTCTTTAGTACGGTCAAGAACTGCGATAGTTTTGGCAGTCTTAGGTACAGCGGCCAGGAAGTGCTTAGCAGAGAACGGACGATACAAGTGTACGGCAACCATACCCACTTTTTCGCCGTTTGCTACCAAGTGGTCGATAGCTTCGCGGGCAGCTTCTGTTACAGAACCCATAGCGATAATTACGCGTTCTGCATCTTCTGCACCATAGTAATCGAACAAACCGTATTTACGACCTGTAATCTTAGAAATTTCATTCATGTATTCTTCTACGATAGCAGGAACTGCTTCATAGTAGTTGTTGCATGATTCACGATGTTGGAAGAAATGGTCAGGATTTTCAGCCATACCACGAGCTACCGGTTTCATCGGATTCAGTGCGCGGGCACGGAATTCTGCCAAAGCTTCCTGGTCGATCAGCGGAGCAAGATCATCATTTTCCAACATTTCAATCTTTTGGATTTCGTGAGATGTACGGAAACCATCGAAGAAGTTCATAAATGGAACGCGGGATTTGATGGTAGCCAAGTGAGCAACACCAGCCAAATCCATAACTTCCTGTACAGAGCCTTCAGCCAACATCGCAAAGCCAGTCTGACGAGCTGACATTACGTCTTGGTGGTCACCGAAGATACACAATGCGTGAGAAGCCAATGTACGAGCAGATACATGGAATACGCAAGGCAAGAACTCACCGGCAATTTTGTACATGTTAGGGATCATCAGGAGAAGACCCTGAGAAGCAGTGTAAGTAGTAGTCAACGCACCAGCCTGAAGAGAACCGTGAACTGCACCGGCAGCACCACCTTCAGATTGCATTTCCTGTACCAATACTGTTTCGCCGAAGATGTTCTTACGTCCTGCGGCAGCCCATTCGTCTACGTACTCAGCCATAGTCGAAGAAGGAGTGATGGGGTAGATAGCCGCTACTTCAGAGAACATATACGAGATATGTGCTGCAGCCTGGTTACCATCACAAGTGATGAATTTCTTCTGTTTAGTCATAACTAAATTAAATATTTAAGTAAATAAATCTTTTAATATAAAAAGCCGAACATCCAGAGAGGTATCTGGTTGCCCCGACCTATTTCAGCCTTATGCAACGCGTACGTCACATTCGGATTGTTCTTGATCTTTGCGCCTTCCTGGCAAATTTTGAACGGCATTACTTCGTCCACCATAAAAGAGACGTTTTTATCTCCTTTATGTACCTTATGGTCTTTCCATAAAGAATTTGCAAAGAATGTGTCGAGCACATCCTGCTCCTCCACTTTCACCGGATAGATGGAGTACATCAGGTTGGAGTTGTGCATCATTATCTTCGACGGTTTTTTAGGGAATTCTTCCCCTTTCGGATAAACCAGATTAATGAGTCGCGCATCTGCCAGATACTTGATATAGTTCATCACCGTGGCGCGAGATGTCTGTATGTCGCTTGCCAGTTGGCTCACATTCGGAGCCTTCGGTCCGTCGACAGCGAGCAAATATAGCAATTTTTTTATCTTTGAAAGATATTTCAGTTCAATTTGTTTGATGAGCAGGATATCTACTTCTACCATCATGTTCATTGTTTTCAGCAGATTCTCCGAAAAGTTACGCTTCTCGAGGAAGAATGGATAGAATCCATGATGCAGGTAATCCTGGAAGTAATCCAGCGGACGAACTTTGGAGAGTACTCCTTTGGCAATCTGTTCGTGAGTGCTAAGAATTTCTTCGAGGCTGTATGCCCTGAATTTCATGCCTGTCTGCAAGTTCAGGAATTCACGGAAAGAGAATCCGCGCAGGTTATAGCTCTTTGCAATATCACGCAGTTCAAGATTTTCCTCTTTCAGTCGCATTACGGATGAGCCGGTAAAGACAATCTTCAAATTAGGAAAACGGTCGTAACACATGCGCAACTCTCTGCTCCATTCCGGGTGTTTGAACACTTGGTCGATCAACAATACTTTTCCACCACGTTTCTGGAATTCGTTAGCAAAATCTACAATGCTGTGGCCAGAGAAGTAGAAGTTGTTCATGTTGATGAACAGGCAGGAGCGGTCGTTCCCGAATTTTTCTTTGGCGTATTGGAGAAGGAAAGTGGTTTTTCCTACGCCACGTGTCCCTTTGATACCAATCAGGCGGTCGCTCCAGTCGATCTCGTCCATAAGATCGCGGCGAACGGGGGCATTGGTGTGCTCAACGAGGTAGGCGTGTGTGCGATAGAATGATTCCATTTCAGTTCTTTGTTTTTCGGGTGGCAAATATACTGCTTTTTTTAGGATTTGCAAAGTAGAGATGGCAAAATTGTGCTTTTAATTCCAACTTTCTGTTTATTGTAGCTATTCCTGATTATTTCCTGTATATATTTGCAGAATAAAGTTTTGAATTCGTTTAAAATGACAAAAAAGGCTCTTTATATATTCAATCCGGAACATGATTTGGCGTTAGCCAGCGGTGAAACAAACTATATGGCACCGGCTTCCGCCCGGCAAATGGCATCCGAATTGGCTTTGTTGCCGATGTGGTATGCGGAAGAGGGAAGTGTTGTATTGGCTCCTTCCGCTTATAATCTCGACTATGTGAAGAAGATACAGGAATTATTAGGACTTTCGGTTGATTTGATGACAGAACCTGAACTTGCTTCCGAGCGGAATTTGGATATTCATCCTTGGGGCTGGGATATAGCAGTAAGAAAACGACTGTTGGATTTGGGAGTGGAAGAAAGCGAACTTCCTTCTATTGAGCAATTGGATAAACTGCGTTCTTGTTCCCATCGTTCCTGCGCTGTGGAACTATTACCACAGTTACAACTGGGAGCTTGTTTTTGTGGAGAGTCTTTTTACCTGACGATTCCCGAAGAATGGAAGTCATTTGTAGAATCACATGATACTTGTTTACTGAAAGCTCCTTTATCCGGTAGTGGAAAAGGATTGAACTGGTGCAAAGGTGTATATACTCCTTCCATTTCCGGTTGGTGCTCACGCATTGGCAATCAGCAAGGAGGTGTTATTGGTGAACCTTTATATAATAAGATGGAAGATTTCGCTATGGAATTTCGTTCTTCGGGTAACGGTAGATTTGACTTTGCCGGATATTCTCAATTCCGTACGGGTGGGAGTGGGGCATATGAGGGTAATTTGCTGATTTCGGATGCTGCCATCGAACGGAACCTTTCGGAATATATCCCTGTTGAAGAAATTTATAAGCTGCGTAACCGTCTTGAACAAGAGTTGCTTCTTCGGTTCGGAACTATTTATAATGGTTATTTGGGAGTGGATATGATGATCTGCCGTTTCCCGGATTCCCCTGTTTATCGTATTCATCCCTGCGTGGAAATCAACTTGCGGATGAATATGGGAGTGGTGGCGCGTCATATATATGACCGTTATATATATCCTGTTTCGACAGGAGCTTTTCAGATAAGCTATTACCCTTCGGAAGGAGCAGCCTGGAGCGCACATAAAGAAATGGAGGAGACTTATCCTTTGGAGATAGAACAAGGAAGAATAAAATCAGGCTATTTGCCATTGGTGCCGGTTCATAAAAAAAGTAGTTATCGGGCGTGGGTTCTTATCTCAAAAAGCGTACATTTATAACTTTATGCATGGCATACATACATGCATCCATCCATACAGTGGTATAAAGTCTGATTATTCTACTTCTTTCACCAGCCATTTTTCTATATTCCGGGTCTTTGAGCTGAAATTAACCCCAACCTTTACAATCTTACGATTATCTTTTGCAAAGGGTAGTATATATCTTTTTTCTTCAATTTGCTGAAGAGCTTCTTCCGCACTTCCGTCAAATTTGAATTCCATTACATAAATGTATTTATCAGTTTGTACAGTAAGATCAATGCGTCCGTCAGAGGTGTGATACTCTGCCTGTACATAGAACCCCAGTAATTTGCTGACGATAAATAATACATTCTGATAATGTAATTCCAAATCGCGTATCAGTTCGTAAGGAGTGTCGGCAAAGAGACTCTGCAGACGTATGAAGAAGTCCTCATAATTACCTTCTTCTACATCATGGACGAATTCTGTAATGTAGAAAGCGGTCTTTCCTTCGTCGATTGAAGTATAAAAAGGGACTAGGTATTTAATGAATCCCTCTTCTACTTCCCGGTTGGGGAATCCTAAATAGTAGATACCGAAACGTTTATCATAATCTTTGATGGTAAGATAACCACTCTGATAAATCACGGGCACAGGATTCTTGGAAGAAGAATCAATACTATTCAGCGTATCGGAAGTCGCTTTATCATTGGCCAATTGGTGTAAGTCATAATTATCCCGTTTCAGAAGTTTGACGAGATAGGAAGGAGTACCGGTTTCAAACCAGTAATTACCGAATGACATAGAGTCGAATGTATTCAGTAAACTGAAAGGGTTATATATACCTGCCGAATCGAAAGTAAAGTGGTATCCGTCATAGCACTCTTTCAATTCTTGGCACGTCTCTTCATAGCTCATGCCTTGCGTATCTGCAAGGATATGTAAATCCGTCTCTAAATAATGGTGGATTTCTTCGTTTGTGATACCGCAAAGTTCGGTATACCGTTTATCCATAGAAATATCTTTAAGATTATTCAAATCGCTGAATACACTCACTTTCCCGAACTTTGTCACTCCTGTGAGAAAAGCGAATTGAATATACTTATCCATCGTTTTGAGTACTGAATAGAACGCTTTTAAAGTATCACGATAACTATCCTGCAATTCTTCATTCCCAATGGCCTGCAACATCGGCTTGTCATATTCATCAATGAGAATCACTACCCGCCGACCACTCTGTTCAGCGGCGCGGCGAACAATGCCGAGAAAACGGAGAGGTGCACCTATTTCCACCGGATTGGATCCATATAGCGATTCCCATTCATCCAGCTTCATGTTAAGTATATTATCCAAACTTTCGGGGCTGTCATACTTCTGCGTATTTAAGTCGAGATGCAGAATGGGGTATTGAATCCAGTCTTTCTCCATTTTTTCAACAGCAAGACCTTGAAATAGCTCCTTTTTGCCTTGGAAGTAAGCTTCGAAAGTGGATAGAAGAAGGCTTTTCCCAAAACGCCGGGGACGGCTAAGAAAGTAGTAGGAACCGGATTTTACCAGTTCATACACGAATGAAGTTTTGTCTATATAAAGATAATTTTCTTTACGCAATTTTTCAAAACTCTGTATTCCGATGGGATAAAGCTTCTTCATAATATTCTTGCTTTTGTTTATTCAAGTAACAAAGATAATAATTCTTCTGTTTATCTATGCCGCTAATGATCATTTTATATGTTTCATTGGTTATCATTCTTTCTGTCAACTTCCGCTTCCCTGCAAAAGATTTTTCATTTTCATTTCTCATATTCTCATAATGTTCGCATAAAGCAGAGATTATCAGATAGATAGTCTATGAGAAATGATTTCTAAATAGGCATTTCTCATACTACTATGGCAAAATATCGCAGGATTCAGGTCATTTCTCATACTCGTTAGAGGTATTTCTCATCGTATTCTGTCGCATTTCTCATTCACAGAAGGGATGGCTTTCTCTGTGTACTGTTCTCTTATTCCTACGCAATAGCATCTTGCAAACAGTTCATTGTTTATTTGTATGAAATGTACTATTTAATCATTTGTGAATCACTAAGTTATACTGTTTTTTATAAGGAGGATCTCATTCGTTCCACTCTACAGGGCAGACGCATTAAAAATCATTATCCTGTAAAAGTTTTGATAAATATTTTTCATCCCACCCAGCTTTTAGCCTT